>JAKASY010000062.1 GCA_021817625.1 Bacillota bacterium
CGATCTTCCTGCTGTTCTTCCTCATGCACGCCATGCCCGGCGGGCCGCTCGCGCTGTTCGTGCACCAGCCCGGCATGACGCACAAGGAGCTCGACGCCATCGCCGCATCCTACGGGATCAACAAGCCCGTATGGGTGCAGTACGCGCTCTGGCTCGGCAACGCCCTCCATGGCAACTTCGGCTACTCGTACATCTACGAGGTGCCGGCCGGCCAGATGATGCTCGAGCGCATTCCCGCCACCGCCGAGCTCATGGGCAGCTCGTTCCTGCTCGCGTTCGTCGTGGCCTTCCTGCTCGGCATCCTGAGCGCGGTCCGGCAGTACTCGTTCATGGACTACTTCGTCACCGTCGTGAGCTACTTCGGCATGTCCTTGCCGACGTTCTTCCTCGGCATCGTGGCGATCATCTTCTTCTCGGTGGAGCTCAGGTGGTTCCCGTCCGGCGGCATGGCTAGCGTCACGGGCCCCGCGGGCCTGGGCGACCACCTGCGGCACCTCGTGCTGCCTGCGTTTGTCCTCGGCTTCTTCATCCTCGCCCAGTGGAGCCGCTACATCCGCTCCTCGATGCTCGAGGTGATCAACCAGGACTACATCCGCACGGCCCGGGCCAAGGGTGTGTCCGAGCGCTCGATCATCTGGCGCCATGCGCTGCGCAACGCGCTCCTGCCGGTGGTCACGGTGATCGTGCTCGACACGGCGTTTCTCGCCGGCGGCGCTCTCGTTACCGAGACGATCTTCAGCTGGCCGGGCATGGGCCGCCTGTTCTATCAGGCCGTCAGCCAGAGCGACTACCCGACCATGATGGTGATCGTCTCCTTCCTATCGGTCGTGATCGTGCTCGCGAACATCGTCGCGGACGTGCTTTACGGCATGCTCGACCCACGGGTCACCTACTCCTAAAGCGAACATCTTTCTAAGAGAGGAGGTACGTCATGGCGGCTCTTCCGGGACCCGGCGAAGCGCTCGACGAAGACGCCCTCGCCCTCGGGATCGAGGCCGTACCCGTCCGCACGTACGGGCAGATGGTCCTGCATCGCTTCCTGCGCCATCGCATGGCGCTCGTCGCCGCAGGCGTGCTCGTGCTCATCGCCCTGTCGGCGGTGTTCGCCCCCCTGATCGCGCCCTACAAGCCCGACATCCCCGACCTCAACGCGATGCTTTCCCCGCCCACGTGGCAGCACATCATGGGCACCGACCCGATCGGCCTGGACCTGTACACACAGGTCCTGTACGGCGGCCGCATCTCCCTGTCGATCGGCCTGGTCGCCGCGGTGCTGTCGGTGGCGCTGGGGGGCGTCGTGGGAGCGGCCTCCGGCTACTTTAGCGGCTGGATCGACATCATCCTCATGCGCATCACGGACGTCGCCCTCTCGGTGCCCTACCTGTTTGTGGTTCTGCTACTCGCCCTCCTGATCGGGCCGACGCCAGTGAGCGTCGTCTTGATCATCAGCTCGTTCTCCTGGATGTACCCGGCACGAATCGTGCGCAGCCAGTTCCTCAGCCTGAAGAAGCGCGAGTTTGTCGAGGCGGCCAGGGCCATGGGAATGAGCACCTGGCGGATCATCTTCCGCCAGATCTTCCCGAACGCCATGGCGCCCCTGATCGTCAACTGCACCCTGCTCGTGGGCCAGGCGATCGTCATCGAGTCGGTCATGGACTTCCTGGGCGCCGGCCTCACGCCGCCCAACATGTCCTGGGGCTGGCTGCTCAACCAGGGCCAGACCTACATCGCGAGCGCGCCGTGGCTCACAATCTTCCCCGGCATCGCGATCTTCATTGTCGTGCTGTGCGTGAACATCGTCGGCGACGGCCTGCGCGACGCCCTCGACCCGACCTCGCGCCTGTAGCCCTGGGAGCGAGGCGAGACACTCCGCCCCGGCCTGCGCCGACGGCGGGGCTCTTTGTTACGCGCCGTCGCGCGCCCGGCAGGAGGGAACGCTGCGCCCGGCGCGAAGCGAGGGGTAGAGCGCCCCGCGGACGGGCGCCCACGCAGGAGGCGCACGACGACATGGCAGACGACATCTCCGCGCCGGACAGAAGCGGCCCGGCCGCCGTCTATGGCGGCCTTCGATGGCGAAACATCGGTCCGCACCGGGGCGGGCGCGTGGTGGCGGTGACCGGCCACCCGACCGACCCCGCCGTGTTCTACATGGGCAGCACGGGCGGCGGCGTATGGCGGTCGGCGAACGCCGGCGTGACGTGGCAGAACCTGACGGACGGCCAGATCGGCTCGGCGTCCGTCGGCGCGCTGGCCGTGTCGGCGAGCGACCCGAGCGTCGTGTATGTCGGCATGGGCGAGTCGTGCATCCGCGGCAACGTGAGCGTCGGCGACGGCCTCTACCGCTCGCTCGACGCCGGCCGCACGTGGCGGCACATGGGCCTTCGGGACACCGAGCACATCGCCCGCGTGCGCGTCCACCCGTCGCGTCCGGATGTGGTCTACGTCGCGGCGCTGGGTCACGCATTCGGGCCGAACCCGGAGCGAGGGGTCTACCGCTCGACGGACGGCGGCGAGCACTTCGAGCGCGTCCTGCACCGCGATGCGGATACCGGCGCCATCGACCTGAGCATGGATCCGAAGAGCCCCGCCGTGCTGTACACCGCCCTGTGGCAGGCGCGGCGCCAGCCGTGGCGGATGTCGAGCGGCGGGCCCGGCTCCGGCCTCTACCGCTCGCTCGACGGCGGCGACACCTGGGAGGAGCTGAGCAGTCGGCCCGGCCTGCCCGACGGCACGCTCGGGCGCATCGGCGTGAGCGCCAGCGGCGGCCGCGCCGGGCGGGTCTGGGCGCTGATCGAGAACAAGGAGGCGGGCGGCCTCTACCGCAGCGACGACTACGGCGAGACCTGGCAGAAGGTGAACGGCGACAGCGGACCGCGGTCGCGGCCGTGGTACTACACGCACGTGTTCGCCGATCCGCGGGACGCGGAGACGGTGTACGTCCTCGCCACGAACTTTCACCGCTCGCAGGACGGCGGGCGCACGTTCCGCACCATCGCCACGCCCCACAGCGACCACCACGACCTCTGGATCGATCCGACAAGCCCGGCCCGCATGATCCACGGCGCGGACGGCGGCGCCAGCATCTCGCTCGACGGCGGCCGCACGTGGTCGACGATCTACAACCAGCCGACGGCTGAGATCTACCATGTCATGACCGACACGCACTTCCCCTACCGGGTGTACGGCGCCCAGCAGGACAACACCACCATCTCGCTCCCGAGCAGGAGCGACAGCGCCGGCATCGGCGAGCGCGAGTGGTACGACGTGGGCGGGGCGGAGAGCGGCCACATCGCCGTCCGGCCGGACGACCCGGAGGTCGTGTTCGCCGGCTCGAGCGGCGGCGGCGAGGGCGGCCGGATCACGCGCTATGACCACCGCACGCGCCAGATGCGCGACATCTCCGCCTGGCCGGAGCAGACCGCCGGCATGGCCGCGTCGGAGTACACCTACCGCTTCCAGTGGACGTCGCCCCTGTGCCTGTCCCCCCACGACCCGAACGTGCTGTACTCGTGCGGCAACCGCATCTTCCGCTCGCGCGACGAGGGCGACACGTGGGAGATCATCAGCCCCGACCTCACGCGCGCGGACCCGGAGCGGATGGGGCCCTCCGGCGGCCTGACGAACGACCATACCGGCGCCGAGGTGTACTGCACCGTGTTCGCCTTCGCCGAGTCGCCGCTTAGGGCGGGGCTCCTCTGGGCCGGCACCGACGACGGGCTCGTCCACGTGTCGGAGGACGCCGCCCAGAACTGGCGCGACGTGACGCCCAGGGCGCTCTTGCCCGAGTGGACCACGGTGAGCGTCGTCGAGCCGTCGCGCCACGACGCGCGCCGCGTGTACGTGGCCGCCCACCGCTACCGCCTGGACCACCGCCGCCCGCTCGTGCTGCGCTCGGACGACCTGGGCGCCACGTGGCGCCCGATCGTCGCGGGCATCCCGGACGACGAGTACGTGCGCGTCGTGCGCGAGGATCCGGAGGTTGAGGGACTCCTCTACGTCGGCACCGAGCGCGGCGCCTACGTCTCGTTCGACGGCGGCGGCCGGTTCGAGCCGCTGTCCCTCAACCTGCCGGTGGTGCCCGTGCACGACCTCCAGGTGGTCGGCACGGATCTCGTCACCGCCACGCATGGCCGTGGCTTCTGGATCCTCGACGATCTCTCGGTCCTGCGCCAGGCGGCGCGGGCGCGCACCGAGGGGGAGACGCCTGCCCGCCTGTTCGCGCCGCGCGAGACGGTGCGCATGCGCCTGGGCGGCTGGCTCCTCCTGCCGGCCAATCGCGAGGAGGACGAGGGAGCCTCGGCGATCGAGCTGCCGGAGGGCACGTCCTACTACCTGAAGGGCAAGCCCGCGCCCGACCAGGCGCCCGAGTTCCTCACGAGCGGCCAGAACGCGCCGGCCGGCGTGCTCATCCACTACTGGCTCGGGCGCGACGCGACCCGCGTGACGGTGCGCATCCTCGACGGTGCGGGCGAGACCATCGCGTCCCTGCGCAGCGACGAGGACCAGGCGGGCCGCGTTGCGCCGCCTGCCGGGGTGGGCGGCCACCGCACGCTTTGGAACCTTCGCTACCCGCCCGCGCGCAAGGCCGACCGCGGTCTCGACCTTTGGAAGGAGGACGCGGCGCTGTGCGCCCCGCTCGCCGTGCCCGGCCAGTACAGCGTCGAGCTCGAGGCCGAGTTCGAGGGATCTCCCGCCTTCCGTGCGCGTGAGGCGTTCACACTCGTGCGCGACCCGCGCGTCACCGTGCCCGACGAGGATCTCACCGCCCGCTTCGCGCTTGAGAGGGCGATCCGCGACCGCCTGAGCGCCGTGAATGACGGGCTCAGTCGCGTACGCCGCGCGGCCGATCAGCTGCGGGTGCTGGGCGAGAGCCTTCCGGCCGAAGGCGCCCAGGAGCTCAAGGCGCGGCTCGACGCCCTGGCGGAGGAGGCGCGCACGGCCGAGGGGGGACTCACGCAGACGCTGTGGCGGGGCCGCGACGACGGCATCGCCCACGCGCCGGGGCTTGACTCGCAGCTCGTGCACCTGCATCGCGTCGTGGCCTCCGCCGACGCGCGGCCGACGCGCGCCAGCGACGAGCTCTTCGGCCGCCTGAGCGAGCAGGCGCAGGCGGCGCTGGCCGCGGTCGACGCCCTTGAGGCGCGGGTGCGCGAGGCTGCTGCGGCGGCCGCAGCGGCTGGGGTCGGCCTGCTCAGCGCGCTCGAGGTTGCGACCCGGACGGAGACCACCTCCGGCGCCGGTAGCCGCGGCGGCCGGACGCACGAGTCGGGGGAGGCGCGCTGACAGAGCGCACACTGGGAAGGGATGGTGACGGCATGGCGACGGAGTCGGCGACCCACGCCCTGGAGGCGGCCCACGCCCGCGTGCACGAGGCGATCCAGGAGCTCGCGCCCACCTTGACCGAGATCAGCCTCGACCTGCACGCCCATCCGGAGCTGGCGTTCGAGGAGCACCGCAGCGCCGACCGCCTGACGGAGGCGCTTCGAGCCGCCGGCTTTGGCGTGGAGCGGCCGGCGGCCGGCCTGGACACGGCATTCGTCGGCCGCCATGGCCGAACGGGCGCGCACCCGCGCGTCGCGATCCTCATGGAGTACGACGCGCTGGCCGGCATCGGCCACGCGTGCGGCCACAACCTGATCGCCGCCGGCGGCCTGGGTGCGGCGCTGGCGGCGGCGCGAGCGCTTCCCGAGCCCCAGGGCGAGCTCCTGGCCATCGGCACGCCGGGCGAGGAGGGCGCCGGCGGCAAGATCATCGAGCTGGAGCACGGCGTGTTCGACGGGGTCGACAGCGCCGTCATGTTCCACCCGGGCACCCGCAACTATGCGGTCCGCCACGCCACGGCGTGCACCCACGTGATCATGCGCTTCTACGGCAAGGCGGCGCACGCGGCGGGCAGCCCGGAGAAGGGCGTAAACGCCCTGAACGCTCTCATCCACACCTTCGTGCAGATCGACGCCCTGCGCCAGCACATGACCGAGACGAACCGCATCCACGGCATCATCACGCACGGCGGCGACGCGCCGAACGTGGTGCCGGAGTACGCGGAAGGCAACTTCATCGTGCGCTCGTTCACCTCGAAGGGCGTCGAGGAGCTGCTCGAGCGCGTCAAGGCGTGCGCCCAGGGAGCGGCGCTCGCGGCAGGGGCGCGGGTCGAGTTCGAGGTTGGCCGCATCTACGCGGAGCGAAAGAACAACCGGGTGCTGGCCGAGCGCTTCACGGAGCACCTGGAGCGCACGGGCGAGCGCGTCGAGCCGCCGCATCTCAAGGGCGGCACCGGATCGTCCGACATCGGCAACGTCTCCCTCGTCCTGCCCACGATCCATCCGTACATGGCGATCGCCGCGTCCGACGTGCCCGGCCATAGCCGGGCGATGGCCGAGGCCGCGGGCAGCGCGCGCGGCCAGGAGGCCATGCTGCATGTGGCCGAGGCAATGGCCAACGTGGCGGTCGACCTGCTTCTGGAGCCGGGCCTGGTCGAGCGGGCATGGGAGGCGTTTCGCACGAGCGAGGCCGATATTCCTGACTGAGCGCGGGCGCGGGGAGGGGCGGGCAGTGGGCGACATCGGCAGGATCTACCTGGACGGCCTGCGACAGGCGTTCGCGGGCCAGCGCGACTTGGCGGAGCGGGCGGTGGCGCAGCTCTCGCCCAACGACCTCACGCGCCAGCTCGACGCCGAGTCGAACAGCGTGGAGATGCTCATGCGCCACATAGGGGGAAACCTCTCGTCGCGCTTCGCGGACTTCCTCGAGACGGACGGCGAGAAGGCCGAGCGGGACCGCGACGGCGAGTTCGTGGCGAGCGCGCCCGGCGAGGCAGCGGAAAGCGCGCGTCGGGCGTGGGACGCCGGATGGGCCACGCTCGAGGCGGCGCTGGGCGCGCTCTCGCCCGACGACCTCGAGCGGACCGTGAGGATCCGCGGCGTGGCCCACACGGTGCCGGGCGCCCTCGAGCGCTCGCTCGCCCACACCTCGCACCATGTGGGGCAGATCGTCTTCCTGGCCAAGCACCTGCGGAGCGAGGCGTGGCGGACCCTGAGCATTCCCCGCGGGCAGTCGCGCACCTGGCGGCCGCCCTCGGCCTAGCCGGCGCGCCATGGCACCCGAGGTGCTACAATGGCGGCGGTCCTTGACCGCCTGTAGCTCAACTGGATAGAGCGACCGGTTTCTACCCGGTCGGTTGCGGGTTCGAGTCCTGCCAGGCGGGCCAGTTTCGCCTGAACATGGCACGCGAAGAGGCGCGGGTGCGGGTTGCGCCCGCGCCCTTCACGTCCGTCGGCGGTTGCGAGGGCGCGTGGGGGCTGCGCATCGAGATGACCGACGGAGCGACGGCCTTCCGCGCGACCTTGGGCGTCCCGGCCGTCGATGGCTCCCGCCCCGACTGCTGGGGCGTGATCGCGGCCCATGGCACCGAGTACGAGCGCCCGAGGGGATCGCGGAGTTCCGCCGACCCGCCGCCTGGAGCGGGCCGCCCGCGGCGACCGGCCGTGACCGGCTAGCGGTAGTTCGTGTACGCGAGCTCCACGCCGAAGTCGCGCTCGCGCAGGGCGCGGATCACCGCCTGGAGGTCGTCCTTGCTCTTGCCGACCACCCGCACGCTGTCGCCCTGCACCTGGGCGTCCACCCTGACGCCAAGCGCCTTCACCGCCTTCTGGATCTCCTTGGCCTTGTCGGCGGACAGGCCGCGGCGCAGCGTGAGGACCTTGCGGGCACGGTCGTGCGACATGGGCTCCGCCTCCGGCGGCACGTCGAAGAAGCGCAGCGGCACGCCGCGGCGCGCGGCCCGCTCCAGGAACAGGCGCTCGAGCGCCTCGAGCACCATGCCGGCGGGGGCCTCGAGCGTGACAGCGCCCGCCTTGCCGTCGAGTTCGACGCTCACGTTCTGGCCGCGAAAGTCGTAGCGCTGGCCGGCCTCCCGCCGCGTCTGGTCCACGGCGTTCGTCACCTCGGCCATGTCCGGCTCGGAGACCACGTCGAACGAGCTCTCCTTCGCCACGTTCTCCACCTCCCGGCTGTGCCCAAGCATTCGGCGCGGCCCGGGCGCGAGTCCTCCGCCGCGGCGCATTGGCCCGTCCGGGAGGGGAATCCTGCGGGTGGAGGTGGGGGCGATGACCGACTCCTTCGAGCAGTTCCGCCAGCAGCTCCATGCCCAGGTCGAGCGCGCGCAGCAGCTGGGTGCCTCCCGAGACGACATCGTGACCGGCGCCAAGCACATCGGCTCGTGGCTGTCCCAGACGGCTGACCCGAAGAACCCCGAGCAGCGCCTGCTCAAGGAGCTTTGGCAGGTCTCCGACACGCGCGAGCAGCAGGCGATCGCCTCG
>JAKASY010000063.1 GCA_021817625.1 Bacillota bacterium
TCTCAGGCCCAGGCACGCGACTCCGAGCGGCCGCTCCGGCGCCATCTCATGCGCCCGCGGCGGTCGGGATGGCCGAGACGGTCTCCGGCCGGCCGCTCTTCAAGCTGCGCGTGGCGGCGTCGGCGACCAGCATGTCCAGGAGACCGTCGCGGCCTGTGGCGAGCGGGGCACCATCCCCCCGGGCGACCGCGGCGAAGGCCACAAGCTCACGCTCATACGCTTCGGCGAAGCGCTCCAGGAACCAGTACGGCAGCTTCCAGTTCGCGCCCGGCGGGCCGAACACGGTGATGGGCCGCTCCTTCGCCGCGTCCAGCTTGGCGCTGCCGGTGCTGCCGAACACCTCGGCCGAGATGTCGTGCCCGTACCCGCTCTTGCGGGAGGCGTCCGCGAGCCCGAGCGTGCCGTCGTCGAAGCGCACGGTGATGGCCGCCGTGTCGACGTCACCGAAGGTCGCGAGCTCCGGCTCGAAGAACGCGCCGCCCGTCGCGTACACCTCGACGATCTCGCGCCCCTTGAGGTAGCGCAGGATGTCGATGTCATGGATCATCTGGTCCTGGAAGATGCCGCCCGCGCCCCGCAGGTAGCTCATCGGCGACAGCTCGGGATCACGGCTCGAGGACCGCACCATGAGCACCTGCCCCAGGCGGCCCTCCGCCACCTCCCGGCGCAGGGCCTGAAAGCCCCGGTCGAACCGGCGCTGGTAGCCGATCTGCAAGGTCGCGCCGGCGCTCTCCACTGTCGCCAGGGCACGGCTGGCGGAGGCCAGGTCCGTGCCCAGAGGCTTTTCGCAGAAGATCGCCAGGCCCGCGCGCGCCGACGCCTCCACCCACTCGGCGTGCGTGGCGGAGGGGGTGGCGATGACGACCGCCGACGCGCCGCTGCGGGCGAGCGCCTCCTCCATGTCGGCGTGGGCGGCGACGCCCAGCTCGCCCGCCATCGCGCGAGCGCGCTCGCGGTCGGCGTCGGCCACGGCCACCACCCGCGCTCCGGGCACCCGACCGGCCAGGGTGCGGGCGTGAAACGTGCCCATCCGTCCAACGCCCGCGACGAGAACCTGCACCTGTGACTGCGCCATCCCTCGCCACCTCTGCCCGTCGCCGTCGAGCGCCCTCGCGGCGACTCACCTGAAAGCGCTTACGACTCGCCGCTCTCGTTCGCCTCGGCGCAGTCCATTCCCTTCGCCGCCAGGCCCATCGCCGGCTCGAGCAGGGCCACCGTTGCGGCCTCGGCGTCCACGCGCGCCCACACACCGATCGGCAGGGTGAGCATGGGGTCGGTGTGGCCCATGTCCACGCCGGAGACGACCGGCAGGCGGCGGCCGGCGGCGTCCTCGGTCAAGACGGCCATGCGCTCGGGCGAGAAGATGGAGCGCTCGTCCGGCGCGACGACGCGTCCGATCACGACGGCGGTGACGGCCTCAAACACGCCAAGCAGGCGCAGCTGCGTGAGCAGCGCGTCCAGGGCATGCTCCGGCAGTCCGACATCCTCCCAGAACAGGACGCGCCCCTCGAACGACGGCCACCACGGCGTGCCCGAAAGGCGCAGGAGGGTCTGAAGGTTGCCGCCCACGAGCGCGCCCTCCGCCACGCCAGCGCCATTGCCGCGCGCGCGCTCCCGGGCCACGTGCACGGCCGGGCCGGGCGGCCACGGCTCGAGCCGGCACGAAGAGGCCTCAGGCAGCACGCCGGGCGCAGCGGCCCCCTGCGCGACACGCCAGAACGCGGCCTCGGTGAACGGGTCGGGCGCCGCGCCCCCCCACTCCACGACGAGGTTGGGGCCGTGGAGCGCGACCAGGCCGGCGGCCGCGTTGAGCGCGTTCAGGAGGCAGGTGGCGTCGCTGTACCCGATGAGGGCCTTGGGGCGCTTGGCGATCGCGTCGAAGTCGAGGCGGTCGAGGAGGCGGTTCGAGTTCATGCCCCCGATCGCGCACCAGACCGCGTCCACCTCGGGATCCTCGAACGCCGCCTGCAGGTCGCGTGCTCGCTCGGCGTCGCTTCCCGCCAGGTAGGGCCGGTCCGGGCGGATGGCCGTGCCGACGGCCGTGGTGCGAAGCCGTAGGCCGGCCCGCGCGAGATTGCGGGCGGCACGCCCGACGCGCTCGGGAAAGAGGTGGGCGGCGGGATCCGAGGGCGAGACGAGGGCGACGGTGCTTCCGGGGGAGAGAGCGGGCGGTCGCACGAAGCCGGCACGGGTGAGACGGGAGGTCGGGGGGGTCGAAGGCATGGTAGTCCTCCTACGGCTGCGTACGCGTGGTGCCGGAGCGACGAGGGCTAGCTGAGGGCCCGTCGGAAGACGGCGAGCCCCACGGCCAGGCAGAGGGCGTCGAACACCAGGAGGTCGGCCATGAGGGGCACGACCGCCGCAGCGGGCGCGTGGTAGAGGAGGAGATCGCGCACGGCGTCGGTCGCGTAGGTCAGCGGGTTCAGGCTGGCCATCGCGCGCAGCCACGGCGCCATAGTCGCGAGCGGCGCGAAGGCGGTCGAGACGAACGTGATGGGCAGGGAGACAAAGCCGATCACGGCGTAGAAGGGCCCGTGGCTCTTGAGGATCATCGCGAGCACGAGCGAGACGATGCCGATGCCCGAGCCAAGCAGCACGTCGACGGCGAACGCGAGCGCGATGGCGGCCGGCGAGGCGCCAACGGGAACGTGCATGATGGCGCCCGCGAGCACGATGATCACCGCCTGGGCGAGGCCGAGCAGGACGACCACGAGAAAGCGCCCGATAAGCAGGCTCGAGCGGTGAAGCGGCGACGCCATGAGGCGGCGCAGCATGCCGGTCTCGCGGTCGAACATCATCTCGATGCCGCCGGCGAGCGTGACGTTGAACACGGTCATGACCACCACGCCCGCCGTCATGAAGGCCAGGTAGGTGACGCGCAGCCCGAGGCCCGCGCTCGCCCGGCTGAACAGGTGCCCGAACAGGAGGAGCCAGAGCACGGGCTGCGCGAGATCCACCGCGACCGTGACGGGCTCGCGTCGAAGCCGCCACAGCCAGCGCGTCAGATTGATGGCGATGTCCTGTGCGTACGCGCTCACGCCCGACCCACCCCTGCGGGCCCCCTGGCGGCCACGGCGGCGAGGAACACATCGTCCAGCGATGCGGTTCCAAGCCGCAGCTCACGCACGGACAGGAGGTCCTCGGCCGCCAGGGCCGCCAGCAGCGGGCGCTCCTCGTCGGGCGCACGCGGCCGAAGGCGCAGGCCGCCCTCCTCCTCGACGATCTCCGCGTGGCGCGCGAGCCGGGCCAGAGCGGCCGGCGCCGGCGGCGCGTCGAGGCGCACCACGACCTCGCGCCGGATGGCCTGCTTGAGCATGTCCGGCGGCCCCTCCGCCACGAGGCGTCCGCCGTCCATGATGCCGACGGTGTCGGCCAGCATGTCGGCCTCCTCCAGGTAGTGCGTGGTCAGGATGACGGCGGTACCCACGTGCCGGATGGCGCGGATATGCTCCCAGATGTGCCGGCGCGCCTCGATGTCGAGGCCGACCGTGGGCTCGTCCAGGAGGAGCAGGCTCGGGCGGTGGAGCATCCCGGCCGCGATCTCCACACGCCGCTTGTTGCCGCCCGACAGGGAGCCGACGACGACGTTGCGCTTGTCCCCAAGGCCGAGGAGGTCGAGCGCCTCCTCCACCCGCATGCGCACGCGACGCCTGTCGATGCGGTAGGCGCGCGCGAGGAAGTGCAGGTTCTCATACACCGTGAGGTAGCGGTCCAGGGCCGGCTCCTGAAGCACCAGGCCGATGCGGGCGCGCACGGCGGCCGGCCGCTCGGCCACATCGATGCCGTCGACGCGGGCACTGCCGGAGGTCGGCGCCACAATCGTCGACAGCATGCCGACCGTGGTCGTCTTGCCCGCGCCGTTTCGACCGAGGAGCGCGTAGAGGCTGCCGGCCGGCACCCGCAGATGGAGGCCGTCGACCGCCAACACCGCGCCGTAGCGCTTGGTCAGGCCGTCGCACTCGACGGCCCAGCGCGGCTCGGGGCGCGACGCTGGCTCAGGCTGCATGCCGCCATCATAGCATCGCGTGATGGCGCTAGGGCGGCCGCCGGCCCCTACCGCGCCCTGCCGAAAGCGTGCGCGTACGCCGTCGGCGTTCACGCCCCATCGCGGGCGCAGGATTCTTCGCGCGCTACGGCGAAGCTTCGCTGTTGAACGCGGCGCGGCTACCCGTCGTAGCCGTGTTGCCGTGTGGGCACCGGATCAAAGGGGGACGAAGCGTGTCGAAGTGGCGCAAGGCTGTGCCGGGAGCGGGCGCATTCGCCGTGCTCCTGGCTGCGACGCAGATTCTCGGTGCCGGCACGAACGTCGCCGCGGCTCCCTCGGGCGGCACGTTCGTCATGGCCTATCAGGGCGACGTGCCCACGCTCAGCCCGGTGAACGGCGGGGGCTACGAGTCCGCGCAGGCAAGCGCACCGCTCTACGACGGCCTGGTCACGTACGCGCCGTCGCTCACGCCGAAGATCGTCCCGGACCTCGCCACCGCCTGGAAGGTGGAGGATCACGGCAAGGTCTACGTGTTCACGCTGCGCAAGGGCGTGCGCTACTCGAATGGCGATTCCTTCAAGCCGCAGGACGTGGTCTACAACTTCGAGCAGCAGCTCAATCCGAAGAACGCCTCGTGGGCCGAGAGCTTCTACCAGGGGATCCAGGGCGGCCTCGCCTACTCCGAGGGCAAGGCCAAGACCATCTCCGGCATGCAGGTGACAGGCCCTAACACCCTCAAGATCACGCTCACGCAGCCCGAGGGCTACTTCCTCAGCATCCTGGCCATGCCGACCTCGTACATCGCCGACCCGCGCATCGAGCAGGAGTACGGCAAGGCCTACCAGGACCACGCCGTCGGCACCGGCCCGTACAAGCTCGTGTCCTGGCAGCACAACAGCCTTCTCGTCGAGACGGTGAACCCGTACTACTGGGGGCCCAAGCCGAAGATCTCGGAGATCAAGTTCATCCTCGGGCCCAGCCCGACCACCCAGTACGAGATGTTCCAGAAGGGCGAGATCGACGCGCTGAGCCCGGTACCGTCGAACCTCGTCGTGCCGACCATGCGCAACCCCGCGCTATCGAAGGAGTTCTACACGGTCGCCAACACTGGCTCGCTCGAGTACTACTTCATGGACGTGACCTACGGGCCGTTCAAGTCGCAGCTCGTGCGCGAGGCGCTCAACCTCGCCGTGAACCGCCGCCGCCTCGTCCAGCTCCAGGCCGGCCAGGCGACGGTCGCAAACCAGTACCTACCGCCCGGCTACCCGGGGTACCAGCCGAACCTGCCGCCCATCCCCTACGACCCGAGCCGGGCGCGCGCCCTCCTCGCGAAGGCTGGCTACAAGCACGGCCTGAGCCTCACGCTCTCCGTGAACAACGACCCGGGCGTCGTCCAGCGCGCCGAGTCGGTGATCCAGAACCTCGCCGCCGTGGGCGTTACGGTGCACCTCCAGACCATGTCGCTGTCGGCCTACGACACGGCGCTGTCCGAGGGCAAGGTGAAGTTCGGCGTGATCGACTGGGGCATGGACTACCCCGACCCCCAGGACATCATGCAGAGCTCGCTCACCGGCACGCAGGGGACCGGCGACATGGCCGACTGGAACAACCCCCAGTTCATCCGCCTGATGAACGAGGCGAACGCCATGCCGCCGTCCGAGGACGCCCAGCGCTGGAAGATCTACGACCAGGCGCAGGCGATCGCCATCAAGGACGCGCCGTGGATCCCGCTGTTCTACCCGAACACGACGATCCTCATCTCGAGCACCTTGACGCCTCCGGCCAGCAACAGGAAGGACCTGGGCTACTACCTGAACCCGGTGCTGCCGATCACCGTGGCCGACCTCGCCATCAAGTAGCAGCACAGGGCCGGCACAGTCGCAAGGCCCCAAGCCGCCGCCCGCCGCGGGAGGCGGTTTGCGGCGCCTGGGGCGCCCCGGCCGGAGAGGTGGTGGACCGAGTTGCAGCATGGCCCGGCCGCAGGCGCCGTGAGCGCGCAGGACGAGGCACTCGCCATCGCCCCGGAGCCGGGGCGCTCGCGCACGCTCTGGTCGCGCTTCGCGGCGACGCGCATCGGGCCGATCGGCGCGGCGCTCGTCGCCCTCACGCTGGTGATGGCGCTCTTCGCGCCGCTCGTCGCTCCCCACAACCCCTTCACGCAGTTCCAGAACGGCCTCTCGCTCCAGGGCGTGCCCGTGGCGCCCCAGTGGCACCTGCCCTACATCCTGGGCACCGACGACCTCGGCCGCGACGTTCTCTCCCGCCTCATCTGGGGCGCGCGCGTCTCCATGGAGGTCGGCGTGTTCGCCACGCTGATCAACGTCGGGCTCGGCGTGCTCCTGGGCCTCCTCGCCTCCACGTCGGGCAGGGTTCTGGAGAACGCGCTGATGCGCTTCACGGACATGATGATGGCCTTCCCGTTCTACCTCTTCGTCCTGCTGCTCGTGGCGATCGTGGGCCACACCTCGACGCTCACCGTGATCTTCGTCCTGGGCGTTCTCGGCTGGCCGCCGATCGTGCGCATGGTGCGGGGCCAGGCCGTGGTCGTGCGCGAGCTCGACTACGTGCAGAGCTCGCGCGCGAGCGGCGCCGGCCAGTGGCGGCTCATGCTGCGCCACATCCTGCCGAACGTCCTGCCCACCATCCTCGTCTACTCGAGCCTCACCGTGTCCGGCAACATGATGGCCGAGTCCGGCCTGTCCTTCCTCGGCGTCGGTGTGCCGCCCACCCAGCCGAGCTGGGGCGGCATGATCGCCGAGGGCCTTCAGAACTACCAGACGGCGCCCTGGATCCTGATCTTCCCCGGCATCGCCCTGGCCATCGCCTGCATCGCCTTCAACCTCGTGGCCGAGGGCCTGGCCGACGCCATGAACGTGCGCGAAGGCGGCGCCGCGTGAGCGCGCCGCACGATCGCGGCGAAGGGAGGGCGCAGGCGTGGGCGGCGGTCTGACCCCCTACCTCGCGCGACGCCTGTGGTGGGCGCTCGTGACGATGCTGGGCATCAGCGTTATCAACTTCGTTCTCATCTACGCCGTGCCGGTCGACCCCGCGCGCATGATCGTGGGCATCCACGCGCCGGAGTCCACGGTGATCGCCGTCCGCCACGCCCTCGGCCTCGACCGGCCGATCTACGTCCAGTACGGCATCTTCCTCTGGAACCTGGTGCACCTGAACCTTGGCTACTCGTACATGGACAACCGGCCGGTCATCGGCATGATCGCCCAGGCCTTCGGCAATACGGCGCGACTCGCCGCCACGGCGTTCCTCGCCGAGGTGCTCATCGGCGGCACGCTCGGCTATGTCGCTGCCCTGCGCCGCGGCCGCTTGGTCGACCGCGTGCTCTCCTTCGTGGGCCTGGTCGGCATGTCGATCCCGAACTATTGGCTCGGCAGCGTGCTCCTCCTCGTGTTCGCGTTCCTGGTGCCGATCTTCCCGCTCTACGGTCAGGGGAATCTCAACCTCGTGCTGCCGGCCCTCACCATCGGCCTCACGGGGGCGGCGTGGTACATGCGCGTCCTGCGCACCTCGCTTGTCGAGATCATGGCCTCCGACCACGTGCGCACGGCGCGCGCCAAGGGCCTGAGCGCCTGGGGCGTCAATCTGCGCCACGTCCTGCGCAACGGCCTCATCCCGGTCGTGACGCTCGCCGGCATGGATCTGGCCGGCATGCTGTCGGGCATCGTCATCATCGAGACGGTGTTCGGCTGGCCAGGCATCGGCGAGCTCGCGTACCAGGCCGTCCAGAACCTCGACATCCCGGTCGTGATGGGCACGGTTCTCTACACGACCGCGGTGATCGTGCTTCTCAACCTGGCGGTGGACGTGCTCTACGCGCTCCTCGACCCGCGCGTGCGCTACTCGTGAGCTCTGGCGGCGAGCGCCCCGCGCCGGTCGTGATCGTCGCCTACGACCGCGCGTGGCCCGCGCGCTTCGACGCCCTGCGCCAGGGGCTGGAGGCGGCGCTGGGCGACCTGGCGCTCGCGATCGAGCATGTGGGCAGTACGTCCGTCCCGGGCCTTGCGGCCAAGCCGATCATCGACATCGACGTGGTGGTGCGCGATGCGGGCGACCTCACCAAGGCGATCGCCCGCCTCGAGGCAGCCGGCTACCGGCACGAGGGCGACCTCGGCATCGCCGGGCGGGAGGCGTTTCGGGCGCCGGCCGGGCGCGACGAGCACCACCTCTACGCGCTCGTGCAGGGAGCGGAC
>JAKASY010000064.1 GCA_021817625.1 Bacillota bacterium
CCCTGCCCGAGTGGAGCCGCGTGAGCATCGTCGAGCCCTCCCATCACGACCCGGAGGCGGCCTACCTCGCCGCCAACCGCTACCAGCTTGACGACACGCGGCCGTACCTCTTCAAGACCAAGGACGGCGGCAAGACGTGGACCGCGATCACGAGCGGCATCGCGGCGGACGACTTCACCCGCGTCATCCGCGAGGACCCGGAGGTGCCCGGGCTGCTGTACGCCGGCACGGAGCGCGGCGGCGTATACGTCTCGTTCGACGACGGCGGCCGCTGGCAAAGCCTCAGCCTCAACCTGCCGGTCGTGCCGGTGCACGACCTGGAGGTTAAGGGCACCGACCTCGTGGCCGCCACCCATGGTCGCTCCTTCTGGATCCTCGACGACGTGACGCCGCTGCGCCAGCTCGCGCGCGACGGCGCCGGGCGGCCGGCACGCCTGTTCGCGCCGCGCGACACGGTACGCGCGACCACGGCCTCGCCCGACTTCGAGCGCGTGCCCGAGAAGGTCATGCGCGCCACCGTGGTCGGCGACCAGTATGTCGCGGCCGTGCTCGACACGGGGGACGCGCCGATCTACGCCGACGCCGGCCAGAACGCGCCGCCCGGCGTGATCCTGCAGTACTACCTTGCGGCCGAGCCCGAGGGCCCCGTCCTCATCACCGTGCGCGACGCCCAGGGCGCCACCGTCGCTACGTTCTCCAGCGACGCGCCGGCCAAGAAGGGCGAGCCCAAGCCTCTCCCCAAGGACGCGGGCAGCCACCGGCGGGTGTGGGATATGCGCTACCCGGGCGCCGTGGCGATCGAGGGCGCTACGGCCGACTGGCCCCGATGCGCCCCACTCGCCCCGCCGGGTGAGTACGAGGTCGAGCTCGAGGCGGCGGCGATGCGCGAGACGCACCGCTTCCGCCTCCTGCCGCCGCCGAACGTGGACATCCCGCAGGCGGACTACGACGAGCAGTTCGCCTTCGTGAGCCGGGCGCGCGACCTGCTCGACCGCATCCACGGCGCCATCAATCGCACGACGCGCCTGCGCGCCCAAGTCGAAGAGTGGCAGGCCCGACTTGAGGGCAGCGAGCACGAGTCGGCGGCGGCGGCGCTCAAGGCGCTCGGCGAGGCCGTCGACGGTGTGCGCGGCGAGCTGGTGCAGCAGATGATCGACAACTTCCAGGATACGATCAACTTCCCGCCGCGCCTCAACGCCAAGGTGGCGCACGTGTTCGACGTGGCGTCGTCCGCCGACGCGCGGCCCACGAGCCAGTGCTACGAGGCGCTTGGCGACCTCGAGGCGGAGGCCGCCGACGTGTTCGGGCGGCTCGACCGCCTCGTGGCCGAGGACGTCGCGCGCTTCAACGAGCAGGCCCGCTCGCTTGAGCTGCCCGCCCTGCGCGCCTGATCAAGACGCCGCCGATCGACGCCGCCGGGCTGGCCGGCGGCGTCGCCGCGTCCGCGCCCCGGTCACAGGTCGCCGGCCGCCATGGGCGTTCCGGCCGCGCAGCTGGCGGGCAGGGTCGGCAGCGGCCAGGCCGGGTCGCGCCGCCAGCGCGGCCACGCCTCGTCGAACGGCGCGGCGCCGGCCTCTACGAGCGCGAGCGCCTCCTCGCGAGCGCGCGCCACCGCCGCGGCGTCGCGGTCGTCGATCACGCCGAGGCGGCGGGCGTGGGCGTACTCCTCCTCGTCCTTCCAGCGGCAGGACCGATCGGGGGACACGACCAGGTCGAGGAGCAGGTCGAACGTGTCGACCGCTCGCCCGCGCCGCACGTGCGGCCGCTCGAAGTTCACGTACCAGGCGGTCAGGCCGCCGCGTGCGTCGTCCAGGACGGCGCTCACGCTGAACCACTGCCCCGGTGTCATGATGTGGAGCCAGGACGTGTCACGCCACGTCCAGCGCCCCAGCCGCCAGTCCCCAGCCGCCAGGCTCGGGATGGTCGCCTCCCGCACCGTGCTCCCGCCGTCCCGTAGCGATGCGATCCAGGTCTCCGGCGCTAGCATCTCCACGCCCGGCCAGTGCGCGAGCACGAGCCGGCCGGTCGGGTCGTGCGCCACGACGCGCGTCGGCATGGCGCTCCACACGCGGCCCCGGAACACGTCGCGGCGCACGGCCGTGCTCCCGGCGGGAAACGGCCGGTGGGACGGCCCAGGCATCGTGGTCACCTCCCCGTGTCGGCGCGAGCCTAGCACGGGCCTGCCCGCGCCGCCAGGGCACGATGCCCATGCCTGTGCGGTCCGCCGCATCATGCCCACCGGCGCCACGACCAGCCCGCCGCAACGCGACCTATGAGCGCCTCGGCGCCGTCCCGGCCGGCGCTGTGGGCGAAGCGCCTCAGCCATCCGGGCAGCCGGAGCGTGAGGTAGAGGAGGGCGAGCGAGGACACGAGACCCTCCGTCGGCGATGTCTGGGAGGACAGGTCGACGAGGGCGACCTGGAAGAGCACGAGGAGGATGACCTGGACCGGCTGCAGGAGGAGCACCGCCCCGAGCTCGGCCGCCCAGGCGCGAGCCAGGGCGGCGCCCGCCGGGTGGATGGCGCACACGAGCGCCAGCGGCGCGACGGCGGTGAGCGCGAACAGCTCGACCAGGCGCACGGCGTAGATCACGGCCAGGGCGACGAGCAGGGCCAGGTACGGCACGATCGCGAGGAGGAGCGCGAGGATGCCGGCGGGCGGGGCCGGCGCCGACAGCGCCGCTGTGATGCGGGCGCTCTCGCCGAAGGCGGCGTCGAACAGGTTGGTCAGGCGGATGAGCCAGCCCACGAGGTGCAGCGACTGGCTGGCCAGGAGCACCGCGCCCGCCGTACGCAGTGCGAGGGCACGAAGGCTGGGCCGCGCAGCGAGCGGAAGCGGCAGGGCCACCAGACCGCCGGCGGCGCAAAGGAGCAGCACGGCGAGGCCGGCAGAAAGGCCGAACGCCACCTGCCAGACCGCCAGGAGGCCGGGCGACGCGGTGATGTCCGGCGTCGAAAGGGCGAAGCGCGCCAGGTCCGACAGGAGGGCGTGCGCGACGGAGCCCCAGCCGAGGAGCCCCACCGTCGTCAGAACGGCGTGGGCGCACCGGCCCAGCTGTACATGAGGCCGATCAGGTCCTTGGCGAAGATGATGACGAGAAGGCCGGACGCGACGGCGAGCAGCCGGTGCCAGGCGTGCGAGCGCTGGCCCGGGTTGTCCCCGGCGGTGAACAGCTCCACGGCGGCGAACAGGAGAAAGAGGCCAGCCGCGATGCCGAGCCACTCCTGCACCGATGTCACGGCGTTCAGCAGGAAGGACTGGATGGACACAGGACCACCTCCTCGGCGGCGGTTCTGCCATTTCATGCCATGTCCTTGCCCGCAACGGTGGGCTTTTGTCCCTCGTTGGGCGGTCGAAGGTCGCGACGGCAGCATCTGCCCTTGACAGGCACCGGCGTCGTGCCGCTGAATACGTAAGATGTGTTTTCCGATCGGCGATGGGAGAATTCGTGAGGAGGCGATGCGCGTGGTGCTGCTCGTGGCGGGCGTGGGTCTCGTCGTGGGCCTGCTCGTCGGCCTCACGGGCGTCGGCGGCGGCAGCCTTCTGACGCCGGTCCTCGTGCTCGTGGGCGTACCGATCCCGACGGCGGTGGGTACCGACCTCGTGTACAACATCGGCACCAAGCTCACTGGCACCATCCAGCACTTCCGCCAGCATGCCGTCGACTGGCGCTGGGCGTGCGCGATCGGCGCCGGCGGCGTGCCGATGGCCGTGATCGGCAGCCTGGTCGCCGGTGCGCTGCGACACGACACGGTGCTCTTGCATCACGTGCTCGGCGCCGCCCTCGTCCTGGCCGCGGTGAGCACGGTTGTGCAGGAGGGCGTGCGTCTCGTCCGCCGCCGGCGCGCGGGCGCGGGAGTGCCGCCCGCGGCGCGCCGCCCGGCATCGCCACTGATGCTCGTGCCACTGGGCGCCGGCATCGGCTTTCTCGTCGGCCTCACGTCGATCGGTGCGGGCTCGCTCGTCGCTCCCGCACTGCTCCTTTGGTCGGGCCTTACGGCGCGGCGCATCGTCGGCACCGACGTGGCCACGGGCCTCCTCCTCACGGCCGCCGCCGGTCTGGCCCACGCCAGCGTCGGGACGGTCGACTGGCATCTCGTGCTGAACCTTCTGGCCGGCTCCATCCCCGGCGCCTGGCTCGGCAGCCGCCTCACGGTGCGCGTGCCGGGACGACCGCTCAAGACGATCGTCGCGGGTCTTGTGCTCCTGAGCGGCCTGCGCTTGTTCTGATCGACCATCGGGCGGGCGACGCCGCGCTCCTCCAGGGGCGCGGCGTCGCTGAGTCGTGGCGTCGCCGCCGTCAACTTCGGCGGCGTCGGCAAGTCGACAAGGCCGGCTCCGGCGGTCGTCGAAGGCGAGGGCCGAGGCGCCGCGGAAGGGGGAGGGCCATGCGACGCCCGAGTCCGCTTGTCGCGTGCAGCATCATCGCCGCCGCCGCTGCCGTCGGCGCCGCTGTCGGCCACGCGCGCGTGCCGCCGGCGCTGGCCGCCCCGCACACGAGAGCGCGCGCGTGCGCGCGTACCTGCGTCCGGGCCCGCACGGCCGACTCGCGACCGCCTCGGCAGGCCGTCGCGCGCCGCTCGCCGCAGGGAGGTGGCCTGCGGCCGCTGCCGGCGCCGAGCGCGCGCCATCCGCTCACGATCCTGAGCGTGGGCGACTCGCTCGGCGAGGACCTCGGCTTCGGCCTTGCTGACGTGCTGTCGGCCGACCCGCATGTGCGCGTGGTCCTGGACGCGGTCGGCTCGACCGGCCTGGCCGACGTCGCGTACTACGACTGGGCCTCGCACCTGCGCCAGGACCTGGCGAGCGCGCACCCGGCGCTCGTGGTGGCGATGCTCGGCGGCAATGACGCGGTGAGCTTCGATCAGGGCGACCGCTATGCGGCCTTCGGTAGCATGCTGTGGCGCCAGCTGTACGGAGCGCGCGTGCACGCGCTCATGCGCGAGGCGCGAGACGCCGGTGCGCGTGTCGTGTGGGTGGGCATGCCCGTCATGGCGCCCGGCGCCGTCCTCTCGGACGCCTCCATGCGCACCCTCGACGCGCTCTACCGGCGAGAGGCGGCCCGTCTGCGCGGCGTCGTGTACGTCTCAACCTGGCGCCTGCTCCAAGCGCCCGGCGGCGGCTACACGGCCGCGCTCAGGACGCGCTCCGGCGCGCTCGAGGTCGTGCGCGACCCTGACGGCGTGCACATCGCCCCGCCCGCCGGCGACGCCCTGGTGGCGACGGCGGTCGTCGCGGCGATCAATCGCACCGATGGCCTGGGCCTTTGCCTCTCGCCGGACGACCTGTGGCAGGGACTGGGCCCCGCGACGTGCCCGGCCGTCGCGTCTGTGTCGGGCGATAGAGGGCTAGAGAGACGGCCGGCGAAGTGCCTGGGCCTAGTCTCGGGCGCCGCCGCGCAGCGAGGGCGGCGAGGGAGGAGTTGCCAGTGGAAGCTCCCAAGGTGATCTACCGCATCGAGGTGGATCCGCTCAAGTCGCCCCTCATGGCCGTCCTGTCGCGCATCGGGGAGTTCGGCGGCGAGGTGGTGGCGCTCGACGCGGGTCACGCGGGCGACGCCCGGCCTACGCGCGACGTGACCGTGGCGCTCTCGCGCCCCGAGCGCGCCGAGGCCCTGCGGGCGGCGATCGACGCCGTGCCCGGCGCGCACGTCCTGGCGGTCTCGGACCACGTATTCCTCGCCCATCTGGGCGGCAAGATCGGCATCGCCCTGAAGCGCGAGGTGCGCAACCGCGAGGACCTCTCCACGGTCTACACGCCCGGCGTGGGCCGCGTGTGCGAGGCGATCGCGCGCGACCCCGACGTGGCCTACAACCTGACGATGAAGCGCAACTCCGTGGCCATCGTTACCGACGGCAGCGCCGTGCTCGGCCTCGGGCGCCTTGGGCCCAAGGGTGCCCTGCCGGTCATGGAGGGCAAGGCGATGCTGTTCAAGCGCTTCGCCGACATCGATGCCTTCCCGCTGTGCCTCGACGCCCACGGCGTGGACGAGATCGTGGCCGTGACGGCCGCGATCGCGCCCGAGTTCGGCGGCATCAACCTGGAGGACATCGCGGCCCCGGATTGCTTCGAGATCGAGGAGCGCCTGCGCGCCCGCCTGGACATCCCTGTGTTCCACGACGACCAGCACGGCACGGCGATCGTCGTGCTCGCCGCCCTCGAGAACGCGCTCAAGGTCGTGGGCAAGTCGCTCGCCCAGGTGCGCGTGGTGGTATGCGGCGCGGGCGCGGCGGGCGTGGCGGTGGCCAAGATCCTGCTCGCCGCGGGCGTCGGCGACGTTGTGGTGAGCGACCGCAAGGGCGCCCTCGGCCCCGGGCGGGACGACCTCACGGGCGCGAAGCTCTGGCTGCGCCAAAACGCCAACCGTTCGGGCCTGAGCGGCTCGCTTTCCGAGGTCCTGCGCGGCGCGGACGTGTTCGTCGGCGTGTCCGGCCCAGGCCTCGTGCACCGCGGGGACGTCCAGGCGATGGCCAACCGTCCGATCGTGTTCGCGCTCGCGAACCCGATGCCGGAGATCATGCCCGAGGAGGCGCTCGGCGTCGCCGCCGTGATGGCGACGGGACGCAGCGACTTCCCCAACCAGGTGAACAATGCCCTGGCCTTCCCGGGCGTGTTCCGGGGCGCCCTGGACAGCCGAGCGCGAGCCATCACGGAGGGCATGAACGTGGCGGCGGCGCGCGCCCTGGCGGCCGTTGTGCGGCCCGAGCAGCTGTCGGAGGAGTACATCATCCCGTCCGTCTTCCAGGCGGAGGTGGTGGACCGCGTGGCCGCCGCGGTGCGCGAGGCCGCCGCGCGCGACGGCGTGTCCCGCACCGTCGCAACGCCGTCGGCCACGTACCTGGGATGAAGGGGCGCCGGGCGCCCCCGCTCCCGGCCGTTGCCGCCATCCGACCGCTCGCCACCGCTGAGGCGCCGCCGTGGCCGCTCCTGCTGCTGGCGGACCCGTCCGAGGCCATGGTGCGCTCCTACCTCGACCGCGGCCGGCTGTTCGTGGCCGAGGCGGGCGGCCGCGTCGTCGGGGAGTACGTGCTCCTGCCCACGCGCCCGGCCACGGCGGAGCTCGTGAACGTGGCCGTCGATCCCGCCTGGCAGGGGCGCGGCGTAGGGAAAAGCCTCGTCATGCACGCGATCGCGACGGCGAGAGCGGACGGCTACCGCACGCTCGAGCTCGGCACGGGAAACGCCGGCATCGGCCAGCTGGCCCTCTACCAGCGCTGCGGCTTTCGCATCGTCGGCGTCGACCTTGACTTCTTCACGCGCCACTACCTGGAGCCGATCGAGGAGAACGGCATCCCCTGCCGCGACATGGTCCGCCTCTCCCTCGAGCTCGCGCCCCCGGACTGACACCGGCTCTCAGAGCGCCTCGGCCAGAGCCTCGGGGCGCGGGCGTGAGAGCAGGAGGGAGACGGCGAAGGCCAGCGCCGGCAGGATGAAGAGCAGGCGCAGCATGCCGACGATGCCGATCGCGTCCGCGACGGCGCCTAGGAGGACGGTGCCGAGGCCGCCCGCGCCTACGGACAGCCCGATCGTCAGTCCCGACGAGACGCCCACGGCGCCGGGCATGTAGGCTTGGCCGAGCGTGACCGTGACGGCGAACGTGGAGAGCACGACGAAGCCCAGCACGATCAGGTCGGCGACGAACCAGGCGCCGCCGAGGTCGGGAAGCACGAGCATGATCGGGATGGCCGCGACCATCGACCAGCGCACGATGGCGATGGAGCCCAGACGATCGGACAGCATGCCCCCGACGAACGTTCCCACGCCGCCCGCGGCGAGGAAGACGAACGACATCGTCGCGCCGAGCGACGCGCTCTCGTGGCGCACCCGCACGAACTCCAGGGGGATGAAGCTGGCGAGGCCGAGTTGGATGAACGAGCGCAGGGCGATGATCGAGAGGAGCGCGACGAGGGGCCCTACCTCGGCCTGCTCCCGCCGGCGGGCCGCGTCAGCGGCGCGCGCCGCCCGGGCGAGGCGGCGCGCGTTGTCAGCCTCGGCGTCGGCCCGGCTGCGCAAGAGGCTCGGCTGTGCGGCGACCCCCGC
>JAKASY010000065.1 GCA_021817625.1 Bacillota bacterium
AGGCGCGCTACGTGACCGGACAGGTGATCTTCGTCGACGGCGGCTTCAACATCAACGGCGACCTGCCCGGTGTGGCCTTCGGCGGCAACTAGGGCGTTAGGAGGTCATGCGATGGCAACCTGGCGGATCGTCGCCCTGGACACCGGCACCTCCGTCATCGAGAAGTCGATACTCACCTACCTTACAGATGTGGGAACGTCCATTCGCATCCCGCGCGTCATGTGGTATGTGGAGGGTGCCCATCGCCTCGTGGTGGACACGAGCGTCGAATCCGCCCACGTGGCCAGCGAGATCATCGGCGAGAACCTCACGCGCCGTCCCGAGCAGGAGCCGTTGAACGCACTCCAGAGCATCGGTGTCGAGCCGGAGTCGATCGAGTACGTTCTGTTCACGCATCTGCACTGGGACCACACCGGCAACAACCATCTCTTCCCCCACGCGAGGTTCATCGCCCAGCGCGATGAGCTGCGCTACGCGTACGCGCCGAGCCCGTTCTTCGAGAGGGCGTTCCTATCGCCCCAAGGAGGTTATGTGCCGCCGTTTGCCTCGACCAAGTTTGATCTGGTCGACGGCGACCTGGAGCTGCTCCCCGATTTGTGGATCCTGAAGTGCCCAGGCCATACGCCCGGCTCGCAGGCGATCCGTGTGCGCACCCGCCAGGGCTGGGCCACGATCGCGGGGGATACCATCTTCACCTACGAGAACCTCGAGAAGGGCATCCCCCCGGGGTTCCACGTGAACGTGGACGCCGCGCTGGACTCGATGAAGCGCATCGCGGCCGCCTCGGACCTCGTGCTGCCAAGCCACGACTATAGTCTGTTCCGAAGCGGCGGGGCGCAGGAGTTTTGACGCGCCACGAGTGGGACAGTGAGCGAGAACAGCCGGGTCGGGGTTGGCCGGGTGCCAAACGGGTCAGCTCGCGCGGCTCTTGAGGTCGCCTGGCGAGGCCGCCGACGTCCGGACCGGTCCCTTCACTGCCTTTCCTGCCTGGGAGCGGCGGGCGTCGCGGCTCGCGCCGCCTGCGATGAGTGGACTGGGATCAATCCCTTCGCGCCTACCCGTTGCGGCTCTCGCGCACTGCCATCCCGACCCGCCTGCTGTTTCGCGAAGCGGTCAGCGCCACGGTCACCGGCCGGGCAGCTGCGGCGCCCCCCCGGCTGAGCGCTGGTCAGGACCGGGACGGTGCAAGAGCCCTGGCGCCGCGGTTTCGGCGATGGCCTCGCGCGCAAATGAGAGGGTGGTCGCGCCACCTATTCCGCTGGGCAAGCGATGATGAAGCCCGCCCTGCGGCGAGCAGAAACGTCTCGGTGATGCGTCGGCCATCAGCTCCCAGAAGCGCGGGACGCATAACGCTCTCGGCACACTGGCGTTCGGTACCTTGCCTGTCACGCCGTGTGCGTCGCCTGCCTCCGACCGTAGGTCAGGGCACTGGCGCACTCCACCTCTACAGCCATGGCGTAGGCGCCTCAGCCCAGCTCCCCGCGCAGCACAGGGAGGCGCAGACGTGAGGGAAAGGCCGGGCTCGAGTGCGCGGCGTTCGTGGCAACGCGCGGCTCGGACAGCTCCACGACCTTGCCGAAGCGGTTGAGGCTGCGGGCGAACCACGGGAAGTCGCTGCTGGTCACAATGAGCCGGATGCGGTGCCCCGGCAGGAAGGCGTGGTTCGTCGGCCCGAGCTCGATGTCGTAGCGGGTCACCTCGCCAGGCACGACGGGGGACGGCTCGCTCAGGCTTTCGCGGCATGCTGCCCGCAGGCATCCCGCCGTCACGCGCAGCGACCGCCCGTCGGGTCCGACGTCGGTCAGGCGCACGTGCCAGTCGGTGTCGTCGCCGTCGGTTGTGGCGAACATCTCCAGGTGGGGCCAGCCCGTCACGACAAGCTCCCGGCTCAGGGGCGCGCTCGTATACACAAG
This sequence comes from Bacillota bacterium, assembly GCA_021817625.1. Next base: position 1,914 of record JAKASY010000065.1, read on the forward strand.
CGCATCGTCCCGCCGCTCGATGTAGGCCTGGTCGAGCGGCGGCTCGTCGAACGAGAGGCGGGCGAAGTCCATGGGCGTCGTGACCGGATCCGTCGGGTCGTATCGGTAGGAGAGCGCGCCCTCGTCCCGGGTGGGCGCGTCGCCGCTTAGAGCGCTGCCCTCCGCGTGCAGGAAGAGGTCGACGCCTCGCGTTTCGGGCCAGGCGTCAACGTCCCGCCAGGCGTTCGTGCCCATCTCGAACAGGCGCAGCGCCGGGTCGCGCTCCGCGCCGTTGTCCACGCCCTTCAGCCAGTGGTCAAAGAAGCGTACGTGCACGGCGTCCATGTCGAGGGCCGCCTCGGGCCCGAAGTCGACGCCGCCGTATACACGCTGGGGCCAGCGCGTCCCCACGTGCGGCCAGGGCCCGACGATCAGCTGCTGGCGCGCCCGCGCCGGCGAGCGCGCCAGCATGCCCTCGTAGTGCGCCATGCCGCCAAGGAGGTCCTCGAGGTCGTGCCAGCCGTTCACGTGCAGCACCGGCACGTCGATCTGGTGGTAGTAGGGGTCGATCCGCAGGCCCTGCCAGAAGGCGTCGAGCGTATCGTGATCGCGCATGTCGGGCCACGTCTCCCCGACCGCCTCCAGGCTGTCCATCAGGTCCGTGACCGGCAGCACGCGTAGGGTCCGGTTCCAGTCGACGCGGTCGCCGTCGGCCATGATCCGCCGCCGGGTCGCGTAGACCCAGTAGGCGAAGTAGAGCTGGAAGACGCCGAAGGTGTACGGGATCTCCTGCTGCCAGCGACCGGCGGCGGCCGACGAGATCATCGCCCGGAGGTGGGGCGGACACTCTCGCGCCGTTGCCCACTGGTTCCAGCCGCTGTAGCTCAGGCCGGTGGTGCCGACGTTGCCGTCGCACCAGGGCTGAGCGGCCACCCACTCGACCACGTCGTAGCCGTCGCGGCCGTCGTTCACGAAAGCCCGCCAGGCCCCTTCGGACTTGCCGCGGCCGCGCACGTCGAAGCTCACGTACGCGTAGCCGTGCCTCTGGTACAAGAGGGCCTCGCTCGCATGCATCGGCGACGCCTTGTCGTAGGGGGTGCCCAGCACCACGGCGGGAACCGGGGCGTCGGCGCCCGCGCCGTCCGGCAGGTAGACGTCCGCCGCCAGCACGACGCCGTCGCGCATCGGCACCTCGACCTCGACACTCGGGTGGCGCTCCGTCATGAGGGCATTCAGGCGTTCGCGCGGGGTGGCTTCCTTGTCCAAGGGTCTCCTCCTTTGCTGGGATCCGCATTGGGGCGCCGGCACAAGGGGCCGCGGCTAGACCTGCGCTCCCGCCGCCGCGATCTCCTCGGCGAAGTGGCAGGCCACGCTGTGGGTCGGAGAGACGGGCAGCGTGCGCGGCTCCTCGTGCTGGCAGCGCTCGCGCGCGAACGGGCAGCGCGACGCGAACCGGCAGCCCTCCGGCACGTGGATCGGGCTCGGCGGGTCGCCCTGCACGGACGGCTCCAGGGCGCCCGGCGTGAGGCTGGGCACCGAGCGCAGGAGGGCCATCGTGTACGGGTGGCGGGGGCTGTCGAAGACGTCGGCGCGGGCGCCGGTCTCGACGATCCTCCCGAGGTACATGACCGCGATCCGGTCGGCCACGTAGCGCACCACCGCCAGGTCATGCGAGATGAACACCATCGTCAGGTGCATGTCCGCCTTGAGGCGTCGAAGGAGGTTGAGAACCTGCGCCTGCACGCTGACGTCGAGCGCGCTTACCGGCTCGTCCGCCACCAGGAAGTCCGGCTCGAGCGCGAGCGCGCGGGCGATCACCACGCGCTGGCGCTCGCCGCCGCTGAACGCACGCGGCACCTTGTCCACCATCGCCGGGCGGAGCCCTACCCGCTCGAACAACTGCCGAACCCGCTCATGCTCGTCGCCCGGCCGGACGATCGAGTGCACCCGCAGGACCTCCGCGATCGCCTCGCCCACGCGCATGCGCGGGTTGAGCGACGAGAACGGGTCCTGGAACACCAACTGGGCGCGACGGCGAAAGCGCACAGCGGCCTCGCCCCGAAGGTCGTGCACGCTCTCCCCGTCGAAGTCGACCCGGCCCGACGTCGGCGCCACAAGCCCGAGGATCGTCCGCCCGAGCGTGGTCTTGCCGCAGCCGGACTCTCCCACAAGGCCGAGGGTCTCGCCTCGCCGCACCTCCAGGTCGACGCCGTCCACCGCGTGCACGGCGTCGGGCGGGCGGCGGGCGGCCCAGTCGGCCAGCGAGCGCGGCAGGGGAAAGTGGACCTTGAGGTCGTCAACGCGCAGGAGGGCGCCTGCCGCTCGCCCCTGGGCGGAAATCATCGGCCAAGCACCCCCAGTTCGCCCGCGCGCACGCAGGTCGTGATGTGGCCCGGCCCCACGGGCGTCGCGGTGGACGAGACGTCGGCGTGCGCGCACGCATCGGTCGCGAACGCGCAGCGGAATCGGAACGGGCAGCCTTCCGGGGGCTGATGAAGATCGGGCGGCAGGCCGGGTATGCCTGGCAGCTCGTCCGGGACGTCGCGATCGACCTGAGGCACCGAGCGCATGAGCCCGACCGTGTACGGATGCCGGGGCGCCGAGAGGATCTCGCTCGTCGGACCGGCCTCCATTACCTGGCCGGCGTACATGACGACGATGCGCTGACACGTCTGGGCGATGACGCCCAGGTTGTGCGACACGAGCACGAGCGCCATGTCGTGCTCCTCGGACAGGCGCCGGATCAGGCGCAGGATCTGGCTCTGGACCGTGACGTCGAGGGCTGTCGTCGGCTCATCCGCCAGGAGCAGGCGCGGCCCCGACGCGATCGCGGCCGCGATGAGCACCCGCTGGCGCATGCCTCCCGACAGCTCGTGCGGGAAGCTGCGCATGACGCGCGCCGGATCGGGGATGCCGACCTCTTTGAGGTGGCCCGTCACCGCGTCCTGGAGCGCGCTGCCGCTCAGGCGCCGATGCAGCACCAGCGGCTCGGCGATCTGGCGGAAGGCGGAGAGGACGGGGTTTAGGGCAGTGAGCGGGTCCTGGAGGATCATGCTGATCACCCGGCCGCGCACCTGGACGAGATCGCGCTCCGACATGCCGACGAGGTCGCGGCCGTCCAGACGTACCTCGCCCTCGGTCACCGTGCGGTCTGCCGGCAGCAGGCGGAGGATGGAGCGGCACATCACGCTCTTTCCGCTGCCGCTCTCGCCGACGACCCCGAGCCTCTCCCCCGTGGCCAGCTGGAGGCTCACCCGCCGCAAGGGGTGGACCATGCCGACCCGTGTGCGGATGCGGACCCGCAGGTCACGGACCTCGAGCAGCGGCGCCGCGCTAGCCACCTTCGATCATCTCCGCCAGGCCGTCCGCCACGAGCGACAGACCGACGCCCGTGATCACGAGGAAGATGCCTGGCATCACGGTCATCCACCAGGCCTGGAAGATGAAGTTCTGCCCGTCGGCGATCATGGCGCCCCACTCGGGCGTGGGCGGCTGCACGCCGAGCCCGAGAAAGCTCAGGGAGGCGGCGACCAAGATGGTGTTGACCACGTCCACCATGGAGTACACGAGTCCGGGCGTGATGACGTTGGGCAGCACGTGCCGGAGCAGGACGCGCGCCGTCGGAAGGCCGAGCAGGCGCCCGGCGACGACATAGTCGAGCTTCTTCACGACCAGGACCTCGCCGCGCACCAGGCGCGCGTAAACGGTCCAGTCGACGATCGTGATGGCGATCATCATGCCGGCGACGCCGGGGCCCAGGATCGCGATGATGACGATGACCAGCACGAGGTACGGGAATGCGACCATCACGTCCACGAGGCGCATGACGATCGTGTCAGCCCAGCCGCCGAAGTAGCCGGCCACGAGGCCGAAAGCGCCCCCGAGGAGGAACGACGCCGCCACCGGGACGATGCCGAACAAGAGGTCGAGCCGGGCGGCATACGCCCCGCGCAGGAGGATGTCGCGGCCATACTGGTCAGTCCCCATGAGGTGCGCGCGGTCGGGCGGGAGCATCGCGGCGAGCGGGTTCAGGGTGTCGGGGTTCTGGTGGTTTGCCAGCGGCACGACAATGGCCACCAGCACGATGACGGCGATCAGGCCGAGACCCAGCCACATGCGCGGGCCGAGGGCAAGCCAGCGCCAGCGAATCCGCAGCCGGGCCGACGTGGGCGGGATCGACGGTGAAGTGGCCATGACGGCCTCGGTCGACGTCCTAGCCACCTCCTCAGTCCAGCGAGACCCGGGGGTCGAGCAGCGTGTAGGCAATATCGGCCAGGAAGTTGATGATGACCACGGCCACGGCGAAGAACAGGGCAAGCCCCTCGACCACCGGGTAGTCGCGTGCCTCCACCGACTGCACGAGGAGCTGGCCGAGCCCGGGCAGCCCGAAGACGTTCTCGACGATGACGGTGCCGCCGAGAAGGTAGCCAAGGTTCAAGGCAAGGAGCGTCACCGTGCCGATCAGGGCGTTGGGCACGACATGCCGCCACACGACACGCTGTGCGCTCAGGCCGCGTGCGCGCGCCGCGTCGACGAAGTCGGAGGACAGGATCTGGACGATCTTGCTGCGCAGCGGCCGCAGGATGAGGACGACGAGCCCGGCGGACACCGTGGCGACGGGCAGCACCAAGTGATAGAGGTCGGCGGCCACGGAGCCGCCGTATCCCTGCACCGGGAAGACCGGCACGTCGACCGCGAGCAGCAGGATGAGCATGATGCCGATCCAGAACGGCGGCATGGCGAACAGGACCATGGCCGCCACGCGAACGCCGTGGTCGACGAGACCGTCCACGCGGACGGCTGCCGCCACCGCGAGCACGAGGGCCACCACGAAGGTGACCGCGATCGAGAGCACGACGAGGAACACCGTCACCCCCATGTGCTCGCCGATGATCGGGCCCACTGCGGTGCGGTACGAGTAGGAGATCCCCAGGTTCATATGGAGCGCGTGCCAGACGTACAGCACGTACTGCTGCCACAGCGGCACGTTGAGGCCGAGCTCACGCGTCAGCTGCGCGATCGCCGCCGGATAGGCGTGCTGGCCGAGGATGATGCGGACCGGGTTTCCCGGCGCCAGGTGGCTGAGCGCAAACACCGCCAGGCTGACGAAGAACAGGGTCGGCACCATCTGCATGAGCCTTCGCCCTGCGTAGCGCACCGTGTGCACGGCGCACCCCCCTTGCAGACACGGCGCCCGGCCTGAACCGGTGCGCCGCGTCCGGTGCGTTCGAGGGCCAGATCAGTGCGGCGAGATCCAGACCTTCCAGAGCTGGTAGTTCGACGTCTCCAGGAGCGAGAAGCCGTGCACCCACTTCTGGTAGGCCGCGACGGCCGACGGGTAGTACAGGTCGGCGACCGGCGGCGCCAGGTTGAAGAGGTTCTGGATCTTGTAGTAGTCGCCCTGGCGCACGGCCGCGTTGTTCGTCAGGTTGACCGCGGTCGCGAGCTTGTCGAGCGCGCTGTTGTCCCAGAAGGTCCACATGGCGTAGTCCCCGCCGGAACCGACGCCCGCGAACTGTGTCAGCTCGGAGGGGTCGATGATGTCGGTCGTCATGTAGCCCTTCATCATCTGGTACTTGCCGGCGGTGTTGTTCGACAGGAGGGTGCCGACGTCCACGGGCTGGAGCTTGACCGTGATCCCGATCTGCTTGAGCTCCTGCTGGACGATCACGCCGACCTCCTCGTCGTTCTGCAGGCCGGCCTCGATCTGCATCGTCGTCGTGAACCCGTGGGGCACCGACGACTTGGCCATGTACTTCTTGGCCAGGGCGAGGTTTTGGCTGTACCCCTTGCACACGTTCGGCGGGCAATGGTAGAGCATCGGCGGCAGGAACGTGTTCGCCGGCTCGCCCACGCCGTAGAGGATGGTGTGGATCAGCGCCTGGCGGTTGATCGCGTAGTTGATCGCCAGGCGCACGTTCGGGTCGTTGAACGGCTTGACCTTGGTGTTGAACAGGATCATGTCCACGCGCCCGACCGTGTAGCTCTTGACCGTCAAGCTCGAGTCGCTCTTGAGAGCGGCGTACTGGCTGTAGGGGATCTCGGTGACCACGCCGGCCTGTCCACTGCGAGCAAGCAGCACCCGGGTGTTGTCATCGGGGATGTTCTCGAGAACGACCTTGGACAGGTACGGGTAGGGCTTGTCC
>JAKASY010000066.1 GCA_021817625.1 Bacillota bacterium
CCGCCCTGCCCTGGACCCTGCCCCGGGCGCGGGAGGGGGCCTGGGCACACGACGGCGCGGGGGCGTTCCGGCCCCTAAGGGCGCCCGCGGCCATGTCGCCCGCGGCGGCACAGGCGCTACCCACGATTGGCGCGCGGCTGCGCGCGGCGGCGCGCCTGGGCTGGCCGGTCCGCCTCTCGCTGGACGGGTGCCCGCCACGCCTTGGCCTGGTCGCCGACGTCCGCTGGGAGGCGGGCGACGAGCGCGTCGAAGTGCTCTGGCTGGAGGGCGAGCGCGAGGAGGACGTCGTGGCCCTGCCGACCGTCCTGGGCGCCGCCCTCGTTGGCGGCGAGGCGGCGGACGAGGCGCACGCGCGCGCCTGAGCGCGAGGGGCTGCGGGGCGGGGTCGGGCAGTTGTGGGCGCCCGGCCACGCCCCCAGGCCTGAAGCGTGAGCGAGCAAAGGCCCATGCGGCGCAGCGTGGCGGCACTGGGCCGAAGAATTTCGCGGAGGTTTGGGCTGAACAGTTCACGCGCCATGTCGGAGGATGAGTGTGGCTCCAAGTCCTCCAGGCGTGGCGATGTGGCTTGTACGAGGATGGTGTCCTGTTCTGGCGCGGGAGTCGGCCATTCACCCGGGCCGACCTGGACCTCATTGCCCAGACGGCCAGAGAGTTTCCGGGGCTGAGCCGCAAGGAGCTGGCCGGCACACTGTGCGAGTTGCTGCCATGGCTGGCGCCCAATGGTCGGCCACGGTTGGATGCCTGCGTGGCCCTGCTGGCCGAGCTCGAGCGCAGCCAGGGCCTGGTCCTACCGCCGGTCGAGGCGCGTTCGGGCTACCGTGATCGAACCGACAGGGGCACTCCCCCGCCCTCTGTGGCGGTGGAGGCGACCTTGGCCGCCATCGAACCGGTGACGGTCGACCTGGTGCAGGGGCCCGAGCGCACACTCTGGAACGCGATGATGGCTAGCTCCCACCCGCTGGGCTTTCGCCGCGCCTTTGGCGCCCATCTGCGCTACTTCGTGCACGGCCAGGTGGACCAAGAGCGGGTGATCCTCGGCGGGCTGCTCTACGCGGCGGCGGCTAACGCCCTTGAGGCACGTGACGCGTTCATCGGCTGGGATGCCCAGACCCGTGGCCGCTACCGCCACCATATCGTCTCGAGCAGCCGCTACCTCGTCCTGCCCACGGTACGCGTGCCGCATCTGGCCAGCCATGCCCTGGCGCTTTCGCTCCGGCGCCTTACGGGCGACTACGAGCGGATCTACGGCTATCGCCCGGCCCTGGTGGAGACGTTCATCGAGCCGCCCTGGCACGGAACGTGCTATCGGGCGTGCGGCTTTGTCGTGCTCGGCACCACCAAAGGACGCGGTCGCCAGGATCGCCACAAGCGCTACGCGCTGGCCGTAAAGCAGGTATTGGTGCGCCCGCTCGGCCGCCGTTGGCGCGATGACCTCATGCGCGACGACTCCCCGCCCAGGGAGGAGGACCACGACGATGCGTGAGCCCCTGCGCCGCCAGACGCTGCCCAACCGCAAACGCGACTGGGAGACGAGCGCAGACGAGGCACAAGACCGCCAGGCCGCGGTCGAGGCCGACCTCGCGGCGTGGCGCGCCCTCCTGCCCGGCCTGCTCGAGCGCTTCGCACGCATCCCGGACCCGCGCCGCCCCAAAAGCGTACGCCACAAGATCACGGTCGTTTTGGTGTATGGCGTCCATGTTCGCCTTCACCTTGGCGTCGAGCCGAAGGGCCAACGACGCTCTCAGCCGGCCGGGGCTGTGGGAGGCACTGCGGACAGCGTTTGCCGAGCTGGACTCGATTCCTCATGCCGACACCCTGGCCCGGCTGCTCGAGCGGATCGAGCCGGCCGAGATCGAGGCGGTGCTCATCGCGCGCATGCGCTCTTTGCTCAGGCGCCAGAAGCTGCGCGCCCTGATGGTCGAGCGCGGCTACGTGGTGGCGGTCGACGGCGAGCAGCTGTTTGCGCGCGCCTTCCCGTTTTGCGCCCCAGGCTCCGCACAAGGGGGAGCAGGACGACAAGCGCTATGCGGTCTACGTGGTGAAGGCCATGCTGGTCTGCCCGCAAGGAGTCAGGCTGCCGCTCGGGGCGGAGTTTTGCGAGAACGTCGCCGTGGGCAAGGACGGCAAGATCGCCGAGGACGTGAAGCAGGACAGCGAGTACAGGGCAGCCAGGCGGCTGTGTGCGCGGCTACGGGAGGCCCTGCCGCGCCTGCCGATCCTGTTCGCGGCGGACAGCCTGTACGCGTGCGTGCCGATCGCCAAGCTGTGCCGAGCGTACCGCTGGGACTTCATGGTCGTGCTCAAGGAGGGGACGATGCCGGCGCTGTGGGTGGACGCGGCCAAGCTTCACGCCCTCGATGGCGGGGAGAACACCAAGCGTCAGAGGTGGCGTGGGCGCGAGCAGACGTTGTGGTGGGTGAACGGCATCGAGCACGAGGTGCGCAACAGCCAAGGGCGGCGGCGGTTCGTGTTCCACGTTGTGGTCTGCGAGGAGACCTGGGTCGAGCGGCGGGCGGACGGCGCGGAGGAGACAAAGACGGGCCGCCACGCATGGGTGAGCGGCAAGGCGCTTAGCGCGAACAATGTCCATGCGCGTTGCAACCTGGCGGCGCGCCACCGATGGGATCTGGAGGAGGCGAACCGGGACGACAAGCACCTGGAGAACATGACGCACGCGTTCTCGCTGAACTGGGCGGCGATCAAGAACTGGTACCTGCTGATGCTGCTCGGGATGCTCTTGCGGACGCTGGCCTTGTACAGCGTTCGGCTGTGGGGTCTGGTGCAAGACCGCGGCGTGAAGGCAACGCTCGAGCTTGTCAAGGAAAGCTACGGGGGTGCGTGGCTGAACCTTGGGCGCCTGCGGGCCGCCGCGATGCGACCCGCCCAGCTACGACTGGTCTGGTAGCTCAGCGGACAAGGAACGCAAGATCATGGCGGCACCGGCCGGCCGCCAGAGCGGGCGTCGCCCGCCGCCGGCACGTGGCCGGGGCGCACCGCGTCTCCAGGGGGGCGAGGACCACCGATAGGTGCTGGTGGCCTGTCGCGAGCCGCTGCAATAACCCGCGCGGCCCCTCCGTCACCGCCTTGCCCTGCCTGACGAAGCCTCATGCTTCAGGTCTGCCACGCGCCGCATCGCGTTGACGCCCTTCCGGCGCCGGGAGTAGCATGGCGTGTTGGAAAGAGGGCGTCGAGCGCAGGACACGAGGGGGGACAATCCATGGCGGAAGAGGGCACGTTTCGCGTCAAGAGTGGGCTCGCCGAGATGCTCAAGGGCGGCGTGATCATGGACGTCACCACGCCCGAGCAGGCCGAGATCGCCGAGCGCGCGGGCGCGGTGGCGGTGATGGCGCTCGAGCGCGTGCCGGCCGACATCCGGGCCGCTGGCGGCGTGGCGCGGATGGCCGACCCCGGCATCATTCGGCGCATCCAGGAGGCCGTGTCCATACCGGTCATGGCCAAGGCGCGCATCGGCCACTTCGTGGAGGCCCAGATCCTCCAGGCTCTGGACGTGGACTACATCGACGAGAGCGAGGTGCTGACGCCCGCCGACGAGTCGTTCCACATCGACAAGCGGGCGTTCAAGATCCCGTTCGTGTGCGGCGCCCGCAACCTCGGCGAGGCCCTCCGTCGCATCGCCGAGGGGGCGGCGATGATCCGCACCAAGGGCGAGGCCGGCACGGGCAACGTGGTCGAGGCGGTCCGGCACATGCGCACCATCCAGGCGGACATCCGCCGGGTGCTCGCGACGCCGGAGGACGAGCTCCCGACCCTGGCCAAGGAGATGGCCGCGCCCCTCGAGCAGGTGCGCGAGGTGAAGCGGCTGGGCCGCCTGCCGGTCGTGAACTTCTCCGCGGGCGGCCTCGCCACGCCGGCGGACGCCGCCCTCATGATGCAGCTCGGAGCGGACGGCGTGTTCGTCGGCAGCGGCATCTTCAAGTCCAAGGACCCTGAGGCGCGAGCCCGGGCGATCGTGCGGGCCACGACACACTTCAACGACCCGGCCATCCTTGCGGAGGTGTCGACCGGCATCGGCGAGGCGATGCCCGGCATCGAGATCGAGGCGATTCCGGCCGGGGCGCGACTGCAGGAACGTGGCTGGTAGCAGACCCGTCGTCGGCGTCCTGGCCCTGCAGGGAGCGGTGCGCGAGCACGTCGCCGTCCTGGAGGGCCTGGGTGCCGAAGCGCGCCCCGTTAAGAGGGTCGACGACCTGGCGGGCCTGTGGGGGCTCGTCCTTCCGGGCGGCGAGTCCACGACGATCGGCATGCTGATGGGCGAGTATGGCCTGCGGGCGCCGCTCTCGAGCGGCGAGCTGCCGCTGTTCGGGACGTGCGCCGGCCTGATCCTCATGGCGCGCCGGATCGAGGGCGGCGAGGCGCCCTGGCTGGGCGTCCTCGACATCGCGGTCGTGCGCAACGCATACGGACGCCAGGGCGAGTCCTTCGAGGCGGACCTCGACGTGCACGGCATCGGGCCCGTGCGCGGCGTCTTCATCCGGGCGCCCTACGTGTCGGAGGTCGGCGCTGCGGTGGAGGTGCTCGCGCGCGACGAGGGCGGGCACCCGGTCGTCGTGCGCCAGGGACCCCACCTGGCGGCGGCCTTCCACCCAGAGCTGGCGGGGGAGGGCCGCCTGCACGCGGCCTTCATCGCCGGCCTGCGGGCGCCGGGCGAGCCTGCGGGCGCGACGGCGTAGGCATCCGGGCGGCCGCCCCGGCGCGAGGGACCGCTCGGGCGCGGTGATACGTTGCGTATATCGCCTCAGCCGGTGACATGCCCGTGCCGCATAACTGCGGCAGCTACCCCAGATATGGGTTGAGCAGGCGCTCATCCTCCACCGTGGTCGCGCGTCCATGCCCCGGCAGTACGGCCGTCGCGGGCGGCAGCGTGAGCAGCCGCTCGCGAATGGAGGCGAGAAGGCGGACGGCGTCGCCGCCCGGCAGGTCCGTGCGCCCGATCGTTCCGGCGAACAGGCTGTCGCCGGTGAACACGGCCCCGCCCTCGCCCAGGCCGGGCGCGTAGAAGGATAGGCCGCCGGGCGTATGCCCCGGTGTCGACAGGGCCTCGACCACGCCGCTGCCGAGCGCGAGCCAGAACCCATCCCCCACGCCCTCCGCGCGGATGCCCGACAAGCGCACCTCGGGCACGCCTGCCGCCGCCAGGGCCGCGCTCAGGTTGCTCATCGGTGCCTCAAGCCAGGCGCGCTCGGGCGCCGGCACATGGAGAATGGCGCCTGTCGCCTCTTGCAGGGCGAGGGCGCCGCCGATGTGGTCGAAGTGGGCGTGGGTGCACAGGAGTGCGGTGACCCGCCAGCCCTCATCCGCGATGCGTGCCAGGAGCGGCTCCGGCTCCTGGCCTGGGTCGATCACGACCGCCTCGCGCGTGCCCTCGTCACCGATGAGGTACGCGTTGGCCGCGAGCGGCCCGAGCGGCATGCCCCACGCCAGGAGCCCCGCGCCGGCCGTCAGTCGTCGCCTCCGTCACCCTCGCCCGCACCGTCGTCCTCCGGCACCGCGGCGATCGCGCTCACCCGGTCGGTTGCGCCGAGGCGCATTACCCGCACGCCGTGCGCGCCGCGCCCCTGCTGGGCGACCTCCGCGCTGGGCGTGCGGATCAGTACCCCATCCGTGGAGATGAGCATGATGTCCTGCGCCTCCGACAGGACGAGGATGCCGGCGACCGCGTCGTCTCCGCGCAGCCCGATCAGCCGCACGCCCTGGGCGCCCCGCGCCGTCCGCCGGTACTCGCTCACCGCCGTCCTCTTGCCGAGACCCGCCTCGGTGATCGTCAGCACCTCGCCGCCCGTCACACCGGCCGCCGAGGCCACCACCTCGTCACGCGGGCGCAGCCGCACCCCCATCACGCCCCGGGCCGTGCGGCCCATGCGCCGTACCTCCGAGGCGACGAAGCGCACGAGCTGCCCGCGACGGGTGGCGAGAAGGACGTCGTCCTGGTCGCGCGTGTGGTGCACGCCGACCAGGCTGTCGCCATCCTCGAGGCCGATGGCGATCAGGCCGTTGCGCCGCACGTTGGCGTACTCGGCGAGGGCCGTGCGCTTGACGCGCCCGCGGCGGGTCACGAACAGCAGATCGACGTCCTCCGGCAGCTCCCCCGGTGGCACCGGGATGACCGCCGTAACCTTCTCGCCGCCGGCCAGCTCCACGAGGTTCACGATCGCCGTCCCGCGCGCCCCGCGGCCGGCCTCCGGCAGGCGGTGCACGCCCACCCGGAACGTGCGGCCGCGGTCGGTGAACACCAGCAGGCTGTGGTGGGTGGTGGTCACGAACAGCTGCTCGATGAAGTCCTCCTCGCGCGCCCGCGCGCCCGTGATGCCTCGCCCGCCCCTGCGCTGAGTGCGGTAGGTGGCGACGGGCTGGCGCTTGACGTAGCCGAAGTGCGTGAACGTGACGACGACGTCCTGCACCTCGTCCATCTCCACGTCGTCGTCCTCTTCCAGCCGGACGTCGACGATGCGCGTTCGGCGGTCGTCGCCGTAGCGCTCGGCCACCTCCCGAAGCTCGCGCCGGACGATCTCCCGCACCCGCCCCTCGTCGGCCAGGATGGCCTTCAGGTCGGCGATCGTGCCCACGAGCTCGCGGTGCTCCGCCTCCACCTTCTCCCGCTCGAGCGCGGTGAGGCGCTGCAGGCGCAGGTCGAGGATCGCCCGGGCCTGCTCCTCGCTCAGACCGAAGCGCTCCATGAGGCCTGTACGCGCCGCCTCCGCGTCGGCGCTCGCGCGAATGAGCGCGATCACGTCGTCCAGGTTGGCGAGAGCGATGAGCAGGCCCTCCAGGATGTGCGCGCGCGCCTCGGCCTGCGCGAGGTCGTACTCGGTGCGCCTGCGCACCACTGCGCGCTGGTGGTCGGCGTAGACCACGAGGGCGTCCTTCAGCGACAGGAGGCGGGGTCGGTTGTCCACCAGGGCGAGCAGGATCACGCCGAACGTGTCCTGCATGGGCGTGTAGCGGTACAGGCGGCGCAGGACGGCGCGCGGGTTGGCGTCCCGCCGGAGTTCGACCACGATGCGCATGCCGTCGCGGTCGCTCTCGTCCCGCAAGTCCGTGATGCCCTCCACCCGGCGGTCGCGGGCGAGGTCGGCGATGCGCTCCACGAGCTTGGCCTTGTTCACCTGGTACGGAAGCTCCGTGATCACGATGCGGGGGTGATTGCCCTCCGTGTCGATCGTCGCCACGGCACGCATCACGATCGCGCCGCGCCCGGTGCGGTATGCCTGCTCGATGGCCTCCCTGCCCACGATCAGGGCGCCGGTCGGGAAGTCCGGCCCCTGTACGATCGCCATGAGCTCGTCGAGGTCGACGTTCGGATCCTCGAGAACGCGATCCACGGCCGCCGCCACCTCGCGCAGGTTGTGGGGCGGTATGTTCGTGGCCATGCCGACGGCGATGCCGGTCGAGCCGTTCACGAGGAGGTTCGGGAAGCGCGCCGGGAGGAGCAGCGGCTCCTCCTCCTCCTGGTCGAAGTTCGGCCCGAACTCCACGGTCTTCTTCTCGATGTCGCGCAGGAGCTCAAGGGCGACGCGGGCCTGGCGCACCTCGGTGTAGCGGGGGGCCGCCGGCGGGTCGCCGTCGATCGAGCCGAAGTTGCCGTGGCCGTCGACGAGAGGGTAGCGCGTGTTGAACGACTGGGCGAGCTTGACCATCGCGTCGTAGATGGCCGCGTCGCCGTGCGGGTGGTAGTGGCCCATGACGTCGCCGACCACGCGCGCCGACTTCACGTAGGGCTTGTCGGGGCTGTGCCCGTTGTCGTGCATGTCGTACAGGATGCGGCGCTGGACAGGCTTGAGGCCGTCGCGCGCGTCGGGCAGGGCCCGCGCCACGATCACGCTCATCGCGTAGTCGATGTAGGCGCGCTCCATCTCGTGCTCCAGGTTCACGGGGCGGATGGTTCCCGGGTCTACGCCCATCGGGCACTCCCCTTACGTGCCGGCCGCCACACGCAAGCTCCAGA
>JAKASY010000067.1 GCA_021817625.1 Bacillota bacterium
CGTCCGACGTATGCCGCCGCCCCCGGCGGAGGTTGTGGTGGGCGAGATCCTGGCGGTGTCTACCACCCCGAAGGGCGGAGGCCCAGGCGGCGCGACGGCCCTGACGGGGCCGGAGGCCGCCGGCGCCGCGCCCGATGCGCAGCAGGCCGAGCCGCGCCACCCGCCGGCCAGCCCTGACAGCCACCAGCAGCCGCGCGACGCGCCAGAGGCGTCGTCGCGTCCAGCGCCGCCGCCTCCACCGCCACCGCCGCCACCGCCACCGCCCCGCGGGCCCTGGGGTCCGCCCGTGCCGGGCATCGGCGGCACCCAGCCCTTCCCGCGCCCGGTCCCCCGTCCTGACGGCGGCGGACGCGCAGGCTCCCGCCGAGCGGATGCGCCGCCGACGTTCCTGCCGCGGCGGAGCGGTCCGATGGCGCGCCTGGCGCCGGCGCGTCCGGCCACAGGCCCTGCCGCCCTGGGCGCCGCTCCGACCGCCGCGCGCGCAAGCGTCGTGCGCCCCCCGGTCACGAGCGCCGCGGGCCCTGCGCGCCCACCCCTACCCTCGCCCGCATCGGCGCCTGGCCGTTCCTGGCAGGCGACGCCGCGCCGCGTGAGCGCCTCGGGCGCCGCCCAGAGGCGCGGCTGAGGGCACTGAAGCCCGGCGGGACCGGGCCCTCCCTGCCTTCCACGCCGGTGCCGGCCCGCGTCGCGCCGCTCATGGACGCGCTCGCTGCGGCCGGCGTCGACGCGTGCCTCACGGGCGGCTTCGCCGTCGACGCCTGGACGGGCCGCGTGGCGGGCCACGCCGACATCGACCTGCTCGTGCCCGAGAGCGCTCTCGGCGCCCTCGAGCGCCTGGCCATTGCGCGCGACTGGCCGCTGCGACGCCTGGGCGAGGGCGCCTGCCTCGACACCTCGGCCGGGCCGTGCGACCTCCTCGTGGTGCGGCGGGGCGGCGACGGCCTTTGGCGCCCGACTTGGCGGCGGGGACGGGTGCCCTGGCCACCAGGTCAGCCGTTCGGCGCCCGCGCCCGCCTCCTCGGCCGGGAGGTGGCGGCCGCGAGCCCGGCCGCCATCCTTCTGCGCCTGGTATGCGACACGCCCGACCTGCCGAAGGCGCGGCGCGAGGCCGCCCTCCTGGCGCGGACGCTGAGCGCGCCGGCGCTCGTGGCGGTCGAGCGCTGGCGAGTCCTGCACCTTCGGGAGGCCCCGACATAGCCCTAACGCAGGCGGTCGCGCGTCCGCCCTCACCGCCGCGACCGCCTGGCGACGGCGTGCCGCGGCCACAGCCCACGCACCTGGAAAGGGAGGATCCTCATGGCCAGCCCGATCGTCCCCGGCCCCTGCCCCCACGGCATGTGCCCGCCACCGACCGAGATCGACTGCATCGAGGTCACCAAGGTCTACGACTCGTGCTTCCAGACCGAGGATTTTTCCAACGTGTGCGCCACCATCCCGAAGGGGACGTGCACCGAGATCGCCGAGATCGCCGGGACCGTCGCGACGTGCGCGGTCACCGCGTCGAACTGCACGTTCGTCTCGTCCACGCCGACGGGCGTCGACGACTTCGTCAACGCGACCTTCGCGGTGTCGCTCACCGAGACCATCACCCTCACGGCCCCGAGCGGGGCCACGTGCTCGATCACGCTGCCTATCTCGTTCGTGAAGACCGTCACCCTGTGCGCCCCCGCCGGCACCACCCAGGTCTGCACCATCGCCGGCACGACCTGCGGCCCGTGCGCCATCATCGACGGGACCGTGTGCTGCCAGCTGATCGTCTGCCTGGTCCTGCAGTCCGTCGCCACCGTCCAGCTGCTCGTGCCGTCCTACGGCTTCTGCGTGCCGGCCGCCTGCTCCGTGCTGCCCCTGCCGCCCTGCCTACCCGCCTTCCCGCCGAACTGCACGACGGTCACGTCGACGACAAGCGGCATGACCCTGAGCTAGCGTCGACCGCTCTCGACCCAGGGAAAGGAGGAGCCCAATGGCTGGCACCCTTGTGCCAGGACCGATCTCGGGGGACTGTCCGCAGCCCACCCAGATCGACTGCATCGAGGTCACCAAGGTCTACGACTCGTGCTTCCAGACGGAGGACTTCTCGAACCTCTGCACGCGCATCCCATACGACGACTGCTGCCACGAGATCGCCAAGGAGGCCGGCACCGTGGCGACCTGCGCCGTCACCGCCTCCTCGTGCACGTTCGTGTCGTCCACACCGACGGGCGTCGACGACTTCGTGAACGCGACGTTCGCCGTGTCGCTCACCGAGACCATCACGCTGACGAGCACGATGGGCAAGACGTGCACGATCACCGTGCCCGTGTCGTTCGTGAAGACGGTCACCCTGTGCGCGCCGGCCGGGACGACCCAGACGTGCACGATCGCCGGCACCAGCTGCGGGCCATGCGCCATCATCGACGGCAGCGTCTGCTGCCAGCTGATTGTCTGCCTCGTGCTGCAGTCGGTGGCAGTGGTGCAGCTCCTGGTCCCGTCCTTCGGGTTCTGCGTCCCGAGCGCCTGCAGCGTGCTGCCGCTCCCGCCCTGCCCGCCGGCCTTTCCACCCAACTGCACGACCGTCACCTCGACGACCTCCGGCGCCACCGTATAAGCGCGGACCGGCGCCGGCCCGGGGGCTCGCACCCCGGGTACATGCCCGACGGTCGGCCGGCAGGGGGCGTAGCGGCCGCACGTGGCGCCGAGCGCACAGGCAGGTGGTCCGCACATGGGACAAGCAGCGCGCGCGTCATGCGTCACATGGGCCCGCCCGCCGCGGAGAGACTAGCGGCGAGGAGGGAGCCGATTGCCTGTTCGCCGCTTTCGCCCGCTCTGGGCTCTGGTCCCCGCCCTGGCCGCGCTCGCGCCGGCCGCGGCGCTGGGCGCCGGGGCCGCGCCGACGCCGCCGCCCACACCTATCCGCCTGGCGCCCACGGTGCGCGGCGTGCCCATCACCGGCAAGGTCGTGGCCCTCACGTTCGACGACGGCCCAAGCCCCCGCTACACGCCGCAGATCCTCGACGTGCTCAAGCGCGAGAAGGCGCACGCGACGTTCTTCCTGATCGGCCAGGAGGCCGTGCGCTTCCCCTCCCTGGTCCAGGCGGAGGCGAAGGCGGGCATGGAGGTCGCCAATCACGGCATGCACCACCTGCTCCTGCGCGGCCGCAGCGAGGACGAGGTGACGAGCGAGGCGAGCGAGGCCGCCGACGTCATCCGCTCGCTCGCCGGCCGTGCCCCCGTCCTCTACCGCCTGCCCCAAGGTGTGGGCGACACGACGGCGCGCGCCGCCCTCGGCCGCATGGGCTACGTGATCGTGAACTGGAGCGTGGACACGCGCGACTACCTCCGCCAGACGCCCGAGCAGCTCGTGGCGCGCGCCATGCGCCAGATGGCGCCAGGGCGGACAATCACCTTCCACGACGGGGGCGGCAACCGCCAGGCGAGCGTGGACGCGGTGCGCATGCTCCTGCCACAGCTCAAGGCGCAGGGCTACACCGTGACCACGGTGTCGGACCTCCTGCGCCGCGCCGGCTACCGCGCGCCCGCGGCCTCGGCGGGCGCGCCGGGCACGCCCGCCGAGGAGCAGCGGCGCGCCTACGACCGGGTGGAGCGCGAGCTGCGCCGCTCCATCTAGGCTAGCGGCCGAACGCGCTCAGGCCGGTGATCTCGCGCCCGACGATCAGGGTGTGGATCTCGTACGTGCCCTCGTAGGTGTCGACGGTCTCCAGGTTGGCCATGTGGCGCATGGCCCCGTACTCCGTGGAGATGCCGTTGCCGCCCAGGAGCTCGCGCGCCATGCGGGCAACCTCCAGGGCGGCGCGGGCGTTCTCGCGCTTGGCCATGGAGACCTGGGGGTAGGTCATCTCGCCCGCGTCCTTGAGCTGGCCGAGGCGGTGGACGAGGAGCTGGCCGCGCACGATGCGCGCGAGCATGTCCACGAGGCGCTCCTGCGTGAGCTGCGCGGCCGCGATCGGGCGGCCGAAGGAGAGGCGCTGTTGGGTGTACGCCAGGGCCTCCTCGTAGCAGGCGATGGCGGCGCCGATCGCCCCCCAGGCGATGCCGTAGCGCGCCTGGGTGAGGCACGAGAGCGGCGCGCCCAGGCCCGACGCCTCCGGCAGGCGCTGGTCGAGGCCGACGCGCACCCCCTCCAGCACGAGCTCGGAGGTGACCGAGGCGCGCATCGACGCCTTGGTCTCGATCTCCGGCGCGCTGAAGCCCTCGGCCCCCTTCTCCACCAGGAAGCCGCCGACCCTGCCCTCGTCGTCCTTGGCCCAGACCACGGCCACGTCGGCGATCGTGCCGTTCGTGATCCAGCGCTTGGTGCCGTCGAGCACGTAGGCGTCGCCGTCGCGCCGGGCGCGCGTGCGCATCGCCCCGGGATCGGAGCCGGCGTCGGGCTCGGTCAGGCCGAAGCAGCCGATGCGCTCGCCCCGGGCCATCGCGGGGAGCCAGCGCTCGCGCTGCTCCTCGCTGCCGTAGCGGTAGATCGCGTACATCGCGAGCGCGCCCTGGACCGAGGCGAACGAGCGCAGGCCGCTGTCGCCGCGCTCCAGCTCGAGCATCATCAACCCGTAGGCGATGCTGCCGAGTCCCAGGCCGCCGTAGCGCTCGGGCAGGGTCGGGCCAAACAGGCCGATGTCCGCCATCTGGGGCACGAGCTCGAGCGGGAAGCGCCCGCGCCGCCAGGCGTCGCCGATGATCGGGCGCACCGAGCGATCGACGAAGCCCCGGACCACCTCCTGCACCTGGCGCTCCTCGGGCGTGAGCAGGGACTCGAAGCGGAAGAAGTCGGCGGACATGGCGTTTCCTCTCCTTCACCCGTTCACACCGTGGTGCGGCGGCGCCGGTCCTCGGGCCGGCCCGCTAGCCGGGGGCCGGCCGCGCCGGGTCGCCCAGGGCGGCGACGGCGTCGCGCAGGCGCCGGTCGAGGCGGGTGTAGCGCTGCGCCACGCGGTTGTTGCGCAGGGCCATCGCCACCGCGCGCCGCTGGCCGACGACCGCGACCCGGCGCTTGGCCCGGGTCACCGCGGTGTACAGGAGGTTTCGCTGCAGGAGCATGTAGTGCTGGGTGAGCATGGCCAGGACGACGGCCGGATACTCACTGCCCTGGGACTTGTGCACCGACACGGCGTAGGCCAGGGTGAGCTCGTCCATCTCGCGCCCGCTGTAGGCCACGTCGCGGTCGCTGTCCGGCTCCGGGTAGCGCACGGTGGCGCCGGGCGCCTCGGGGTCCACGGCGACGACGATGCCGCTGTCGCCGTTGAACACCGCCTTCTGGTAGTTGTTGCGCACCTGCATCACCTTGTCCCCCACGCGCAGGACGCCACCCCCCAGGCGGCACTCGCGCTTGAGCGGGCCCGGCGGGTTTAGGGCCGCCTGCAGGCGTGTGTTCAGGACCTCCACGCCGGCGCTGCCGCGCCGCATGGGCGTGAGCACCTGCACGCTGTCGAGGCTGCCCAGCGACATCGCCAGGGCCGTCACGCGAGCCGCGCAGGCGTCGGGGTCCGGCGTCTCCGTGAGGGTGAAGTCGCCGGCCGAGTCGGTGAACTGGGGCATGCGGCCCTCCAGGATGGCGTGGGCGCTCTCCACGATGCGGCTTCCCTCGGCCTGGCGGAAGATGCGCCGGAGGGAGGCCATCGGCAGGGCCTCGGAGGCGATCAGGTCGCGCAAGACGTTGCCCGCGCCAACCGACGGCAGCTGGTCCTTGTCGCCCACCAGGACCAGGCGGGCGCCGGGAGGCAGGGCGATCACCAGGTGGTAGAACAGCCAGAGGTCGACCATCGAGGCCTCGTCCACGATCACGGTGCACGGCGGCAGGGGGTTGTCGCGGTCGCGCGCGAACGCCCGCGCCTGGCCGGGCCGGCCGCCGTACTCGAGCAGGCGGTGCAGGGTGCGCGCGCCGCGACCGGTGGCCTCCGCCAGGCGCTTGGCGGCCCTGCCCGTGGGCGCGGCCAGGAGGTAGGGCTCGTGCTCCGCCTCGAGGGCGGCGAGAAGCGAGCGCAGGACGGTGGTCTTGCCGGTGCCGGGCCCGCCCGTGAGGATGAACACACGGTGCGCGTAGGCGCTGCGCACGGCCTCGAGCTGCTCCTCGCTCAGGGCGACGCCGCCCGCCGCGGCGAAGTCGGGATCGGCGCGCAGGGCCGGCTCGCGGCGCGTGATCAGGCGGGCGAGCCCCTCGGCCGCGGCCGACTCCTGGCGATGCACGGGCGCGAGGTAGACGGCCATGTCCTCGGTGTCGTCTTGCCCCTCGATCGGCTCCGTGACGATGCGGCCAAGAAAGCGCAGGCCGTCGAGCACCGCCGCGAGGTCGAGGCGCTGCGCCTCCCCGTCCGCCCCCTCTTGGGCGGCGGCCGCCTCCTCGTCGGCCGCCTCGCCCCGAAGGAGCGCCGCCAGGCGCTGGAAGAGGACGCTCGCCGGCAGAAAGCAGTGGCCCTGGTCGCGTGCCTCCGACAGGAGGTACTCGGCGGCCGCGCGGGCGCGCAGGGGTGAGGCGGGGTCGAAGCCGAGGCCGTGCGCGATGCGGTCGGCGATGCGAAAGCCTATGCCGCGCACCTCGTCGGCGAGGCGGTAGGGGTTCTCCTGCACGACCATGGGGGCGGCGGCGCCGTACTGGTCGTAGATGCGCTGGGACATGGCGGGGCTCACGCCGTGGCCCTCGAGGAACATGAACACGGCGCGCGCGTCGCGCTGGGCGAGGACGCGCTCGCGCAGGGCGGCGGCCTTGGCGGCGCCCACGCCGGGCACCTTCCGGAGGCGCGCCGGGCTCTCCTCGATCACCTCGAGCGTGCGCGCCCCGAAGGTGGCCACGAGGCGGCGCGCCAGGGCGGGGCCGATGCCCTTGATCACGCCGCTGCCGAGGTAGGCCTCGATGCCCTCGACCGAGGTGGGGACGAACGACTCGTAGCCCTCCGCCTTGAGCTGGCTGCCGTATGTCGGGTGCTCCACGACCTCGCCGTGCACGCGCAGGCGCTCGCCCACCGTCACGGCGGGAAAGCGGCCGACCACGGTCACGAGCGCGTCGGCCGTGCGCAGGCGCAGCACGGTGTACCCGCTCTCCGGGTTGTGGAAGGTGACGCGCTCGACCTGCCCCTCGACGGTCACGCGGCCGTCCCCCCGGCGGGGGCGCCCAGCACGACGCGCATGAGGCCGAGGAGCGTGAGCTGGGGCTCGACCCGACCGATGCTCCTGCACGCCTGGGCCATGAGCGGGGCGAGGGCGCCGGTGGCCACGACCGGGGCGTCGGGCGCGCCGATCTCCGCCCGCGCGCGCCGCACCAGGCTGTCCACCTGGCCCGCGGCCCCGAGCACGATGCCGGCCTGCATCGCCTCGACCGTTGTCGTGCCGATCACCCGTCGCGGCAGGGAGAACTCCACGCGCGGCAGCTTGGCCGCGCGCTCCACCAGCGCCTCGGCCGCGGTGACGATGCCGGGGGCGATCGCGCTCCCCACATAGGCGCCGTCGGCCGCCACCACGTCGATCGTGATGGCGGTGCCGAAGTCGACCGCGATCACGGGCGCGCCGCACAGCGCGCGGGCGGCCACGGCGTTGCACAGGATGCGCGCGCCCACGTCTGCCGCGGCCATGTCGACGCGCACCTCGATGCCGTAGCGCCCGTCCTCGCCGAAGACGAACGGCGTGAGGCCGAACTGCTCGCGCGCCACCTCGCGCCAGGTGCCGACGAGCGGCGGCACGACGGAGGCGATGGCGACCTGGTCGACCGCCCGCATGTCGACCGAGGCAGCCTCGAACAGGGCGCGCACGAACACGGCGTACTCGTCGGGGGTGCGCGCCGGGTCGGCGCTCAACCGCCACTGGCGGGCGAGTCGCTCCCCCTCGAACAGGCCGAGGACGACGTCGGCGTTCCCTATGTCGACGGCAAGGAGCACGCTTTACCTCCAGGCCCGGCGGCGGACGCCCCAGGCGCCGCGCGACCACGACTAGCGTCGGCCCGAGTGTACCATTGT
>JAKASY010000068.1 GCA_021817625.1 Bacillota bacterium
CTCCTTAAACCCCGTGCTCACCGTCGGCGACCAGTTCGAGGACATGTTCCGCGCCCACGGCATCGGCAGGGCCGAAGGCCAGGCCCGGGCCGTCGAGCTCATGCGCATGGTGCGCATCGATCCCGGCGTCCTGAGGAGCTACCCGCACGAGCTCTCCGGCGGCATGCGCCAGCGCGCGGTGATCGCCATGGCCCTCGCGCTACGGCCGGACCTCGTGATCATGGACGAGCCGACCACGGCCCTCGACGTCGTGGTCGAGCGCGGCATCATCGCGGAGATCCGGCGCCTGCAGGCAGAGTTCGGCTTCTCCGTCCTGTTCGTCACGCACGACATGGCGCTCCTCGCCACGCTCGCCTCGCGCATCACCGTGATGTACGCGGCGCGCGTCGTGGAGACCGGCCCCGCCGGCGCGACCGTGCACGCCGCTCGCCATCCCTACACGCGGGCCCTCGTCGCCTCGTTCCCCAAGGTGCGGGGCGAGCGCGCGGCGATCACCGGCATCCCCGGGACCCTGCCGGACATGCGCCGGCCGCCCTCGGGCTGTCGCTTCCACCCCCGCTGCCCGGCCGCGATGGCGGTGTGCGCCAAGGCCGACCCGGCCTGGACGGTCGCGGGCGCGCAGGGCGCCGCCTGCCACCTGTACGACGCGAAGGAGGGTGAGGCCTGATGGCCGCGTCCGAGGCCACGCCGGTCCTCGCGGGCGAGAACCTGGTGAAGCACTATCCGGCGTCAGGCCGGGGGCGCGGCCGCGTCGTGCATGCCCTCGACGGCGTGAGCGTCGCGCTGTGGCCGGGGCGTACGCTCGGCGTCGTGGGCGAGTCCGGCAGCGGCAAGTCCACGGTCGCCAAGCTCCTGTCGCTCCTCGTGCGACCCACGGCGGGCACCATCCGTCTGGGCGGCAAGGTCGTGGACCCCAGCCGCGCGCGGGGCGTGCGCGCCTACCACGGCGAGGTTCAGATGGTCTTCCAGGACCCCTTCTCCTCGCTCAACCCGGCCAAGAGCATCGAGTACATCCTCAGTCGACCGCTTTACGTGCACGGGCGCGCCAAGACGGGCCGCCAGGCGTACGAGCTGCTCAAGGACCTGCTCACGTCGGTCGGCCTCACGCCGCCCGACGACTTCCTCGCCAAGTACCCGCACGAGCTCTCCGGCGGCCAGCGCCAGCGCGTGGGCTTCGCCCGGGCCCTGGCCTCGGGCAGCCGCGTGCTCCTTGCGGACGAGCCCGTGTCCATGCTGGACGTCTCGATCCGCGCCGGCCTGCTCAACCTCATGGCAAGGCTGCGCGACGAGAACGGCCTCGCGCTCATGTACATCACGCACGATCTCGCGAGCGCGCGCTACCTGAGCGACGAGGTGATGGTCATGTACGCCGGCCAGGTCGTGGAGTTCGCGCCGGCGGACGAGCTCGTGTCGAACGCGCTGCACCCCTACACCCAGCTCCTCCTCGCCTCCGTGCCCGACCCCGAGGCCGGGCTGCGCGAGGACAGCGCCGCGGACGTGGCCGCCCTGGGCGAGGCGCCCGACATGTCGGCGCCTCCGTCGGGCTGCCGCTTCCACCCGCGCTGCCCCTACGCCACGCAGGTCTGTCGCGAGGAGGAGCCGCCCGTCAGCCAGAGCGGCGCACACTGGGTTCGCTGCCACCTGTATGACGCGCAGGCCCGCCTGCGCGAGCCGCTCACCGTGGTCGCCCCGCTCGAGGCGCGAACGAGCGACGCCTAAGGTGACGGCTGCGAGGCGCCCGTGCCGGCCACTCGAGCCCGCGCCCGAGACGAACGGGCGGGCTGGAAGGAAGGAATCGCCATGATGGAGACCGCTCTGCGCATCGACACGTACAAGAACGGCGACGAGGCCGACATCCTCGACATCTGGCGCGAGGCGCTGCCCCAGGACGCCATCGACGTCGAGACCTTCGCCCAGAAGGTCCTCGCCGACCCCAACTACGAGCGCGACGGCATGCTCGTCGCCCGCCAGGGCGGACGCGCCGTCGGCTTCGCGCTGGCGCTCGTGCGGCGCATGCCGATCGACCCGGCGAGTGACCTCGACCCGGACACGGCCTGGATCGCGGCCTTCGCCGTCCGGCCCGAGGCGCGCCGCGCGGGCGTCGGGGCCAGCCTGTTCGACGCCGCCGAGGCGTTCGCGCGCGCGCGCGGGCGACAGCGCCTGGAGGTCGGGCCGTACGCTCCCAACTACTTCTGGCCGGGCACGGACCCGGAGCGCTACCCGGAGGCGGTGGCCTTCCTCGAGACGCGCGGCTACGGACGGATCTACGACTGCGTGGCGATGGACAAGAGCCTTGTGGGCTACGCGACGCCGCCCGACGTCCTCGCCCTCGAGAGAAGCCTCGAGGCCGAGGGCTATCACTTCACGACCCTGTCGGCGCGCTACGTTGTCGCCCTGGCCGAGTTCAACGACCGCGTGTTCAACCCCGACTGGGCCCGCGCCTGCCGCGACGCCGTGGCAAGGCGCGTGCCGTGGGACCGCACGCTCCTGTGCGTCAAGGACGACGAGGTGTGCGGCTTCGCCCAGATCGGCGCCTACGACCACGTGCCGGACCGCTTCGGCCCGTTCGGCGTGGACGAGTCGCTGCGCGGCAAGGGCATCGGCAAGGTGCTCCTCTACCGCTCGATGGCGGCGCTCGCGCAGAAGGGCTACCACGACACCTGGTTTCTCTGGACGGGCGAGCGCTCCCCCGCGGGCCACCTGTACAGGCGGGCCGGCTTCACGGTCACCCGCTCGTTCGTGATCTACGGGCTGCGGCTCGACGGGGGGCAGGGCTGATGGCACGCGCGACGGGAGACGGCGTCCTGGCGATCGGCGCCCACGCCGCGGACATGGAGCTCACGTGCGGCATGGTGGTGGCGCGTTATGCGCGCGAGGGGCATCGCGCCACGTTCCTCCACCTCACGCTGGGGGAGAAGGGCCACGCCCGCCTGAGCGCAGAGGAGTACGCGGCGGCGAAGCGCGAGGGCGCCATCTCGATCGCCCGGGCGCTCGGCGCCGAGGCCCGC
Source organism: Bacillota bacterium (assembly GCA_021817625.1). The sequence continues at coordinate 3,009 of JAKASY010000068.1, forward strand.
TTCATGCCGTACGGCGACGGCGAGCTCGAGGCCAGCGAGGAGGTGAAGCTGGCCGTGGCCGACGTGATCCGCGAGCTCAGGCCGCGGGCGATCATCACGAACTGGCGCGGCAGCATCCACCGCGACCACGCGCGCGCCTCGGAGATCGCGGTCGAGGCGCGCTTCCTCGCCGGCCTCGCCCGCCTTCGGCGCGAGCGCGAGGCCGTCTGGGTGCCCCACCTCCTGTTCGCCGAGAACTGGGAGGACATGGACGGCTTCGAGCCCAACCTGTACATCGACACCACGCAGGAGTACGAGACGTGGATGGGCGCCATGGAGGCGTACGAGATCTGGCGCGACCCTTCGGTCGGGGGCTTCCGCTACCGCGACTACTACAGCGCGCTCTCGCAGATGCGGGGCTGCCTGGGCAGGAGCGAGCGGGCGGTGGCGCTCATGCGGCCGAAGGGCGACCTCGTGAGCCGTCCGGACGACCTGCCGGTCTAGCGCCCGTCGCGCTCAGCGGGGCGGGCGCGCCGGGCGCGCGCTCGCTGGCGTCCACACGCCGAGCGCCGCCGCCCGGCGCGCGCCCGTGACCGACGGCAGGCTGGTCGTCCTGCCCGCGCAGAACTGCCACGCCAGGTAGGCGAAGGCCATGGCCTCCTTGGCGTCGGCCGGAACGCCGTAGGCGTCGCTCGTCTGCCAGGGCCGCACGAGCGGCAGGTCGGCGGCGAGGCGTGCCATGAGCGCCCGGTTGTGCACGCCGCCGCCCGCCGCGATGAGCGCGAGCGGGCCGCCCGCCGCGGCGCTCGCGGCGCGCGCGACGGAGCGGGCCACGAGGGCCGTGAGGGTGGCCATGGCGTCGGCCTCGTCCGCGCCGGCGGCCTGCGCCTCGGCAAGGCGCGCGCGCGTGTAGTGGTGGCCGAACAGCTCCCTGCCGGTGCTCTTCGGCCAGGGCCGGGCAAAGTACGGGTGGCCGAGCCAGCGCTCGAGGAGCTCGGGGCGCACGCGGCCGCGCGCCGCCCAGGCGCCGTCCTCATCGCGCGCGAGGCGGCCGCCGGAGAGGATCTGGGCGGCGCTGTCCAGCACCATGTTGGCGGGGCCGGTGTCGAACGCCACGGCGCCCTCCGCGCCCCGGCCGGCCGCCAGCACCGTGATGTTCGCGATGCCGCCCAGGTTGAGGAGCACGCGCGTCTCGTCGGCGCTGCGCCACAGGGCGTAGTCGAAGTACGGCACGAGGGGCGCACCTTCCCCGCCGAGCGCCAGGTCGTGGGCGCGAAAGTCGCTCACCACCGGCACGCCGGCGATCTCGGCGATGAGCGCCGGCTCGCCGAGCTGGATGGTGAACGGCCCGTCACCGTCGCCCTCCGCGCCAGCCGGGTAGTGCGCCACCGTCTGGCCGTGGCTGCCGATGACGCGCACCGCCTCGGGCGCGACGCCGGCCGCGGCCATGAGCGCCGCCGCGGCCCGACCGAATCGCCGCCCCAGGAGGGCATGCGCGCTGCCCGCCTCGACGAGCCCCGCGGTCGGCTCGCACAGGGTGAGCAGGCGCTCGCGCAGCGCGGGCTCGAACGGCTCGTAGCGGAAGTCGACGAGTCGCGCGCGCGGGAATTCCGTGCCGTCCTCCGAGATCTCCACGAGCGCCGCGTCGATGCCGTCGGCCGACGTGCCCGACATGAGCCCGACCGCAAGGCCACGATCCTCCAAGCCGTCCCCTCCCGACCGCGCCAGTGGGCCCTGGCAGGCCCTGCCTGCAAGAGTCACAATCGAGGCGGCACCCGTTGCCTTGGTCGATTGTCGAGTCATTGCCTGGAATCGGCAAGGGCGCGCCGCGGGAGAGCCGTCCGAAGCCGTCGAACCGAGCCCGTACGGGCCAAGGATGCGTGTGAGTGACGAACGTGAGGTGAGCGCCGTGTCCCTCAAGCTTGCCGTGGTGGGCGGCGGCTCCAGCTACACGCCGGAGCTGCTCGAGGGCCTCTTGGCCCAACAGGATCGCTTCCCGGTCTCGGAGGTCTGGCTCCTGGACATCCCGGACGGAGAGGAAAAGGTCTCGATCGTCGCCGCCCTGGGCCGGCGCATGGCCGAGGCGCAGGGCCGAAGCGTGCGCGTCGAGTGGACGCTCGACCCCGAGCGGGCGCTCTCGGGCGCCGACTTCGTGGTGAGCCAGTTCCGCGCCGGCCTGCTCCAGGGGCGCTGGCGCGACGAGCACCTGCCGCTCAAGTACGGCATGCTCGGCCAGGAGACGACGGGCGCGGGCGGCTTCGCCTACGCCCTGCGCTCGGTCCACGCCTCGCTCGAGCTGGCCGAGCGCCTCAACCGCCTGGCGCCCCAGGCGTGGCTGGTGAACTTCACGAACCCCTCGGGCATCGTCACCGAGGCCCTGCTCAAGCACGGCTTCGACCGTACCGTCGGCCTGTGCAACGTGGCCATCGGCGTGGAGAAGGCGACGGCGCGTGCCCTCGGCGTGGGCGAGGAGCGCGTCACGCTCGAGGCCATGGGCCTCAACCACCTCACGTGGATGCGCGTCTTCCTCGACGGCAAGGACATCACGCCGCGTCTGCTCCATCTCGACGAGGGCGGCCTGGCCGACGGCCTGCCGGCGAACCTGCCGAGGCCCGACTGGTCGCCGGCGCTCCTTCGCGCCCTCGGCCTGCTGCCGAACGGCTACCTGCACTACTACTACGCCTACGACGACGCCGTCCACCACGAGCTCGAGGCGGTCGAGCGCGGCGAGGGCACGCGCGCGGACCGGGTGATCGAGATCGAGCGCGACCTCTTCCGCCTCTACGCGGACCCGAACCTGCGCGAGAAGCCGGCGCTGCTCTCGAAGCGCGGCGGCGCCTTCTACTCCGAGGCGGCCGTGCGCCTCATGGTCGGGCTCCACGCGGGCGCCGACCAGCCGCAGGTGCTCAACGTGCGAAACGGCGACACGTTCCCCGAGCTCGCCCCCGACAGCGTCGTGGAGGTGGCCTGCAAGGTGGAGCGCGGCCGGGTGACGCCGCTCTCGCCCGGGCCGATGCCCACCGTCGTGCGCGGCCTCGTGCAGGGCGTGAAGGCCTACGAGGAGCTGACCGTGGAGGCGGCGCGGACCGGCAGCCGCGACCTCGCCCTGGCCGCGCTCGTCGCCCACCCGCTCGTGCACTCGGCCGACAAGGCGCAGGCGCTGCTGGGCGACATCCTGCACGAGAACGCCGACTACCTGCCGCGCTTCCAGAGCGCGACCCAGCGGTGAGCCTCTACCTCGGTGTCGACGCCGGCTCGACCAAGACACGGACCGCCGTTTGCGACGCCCGAGGTGTCGTGCTTGCGAGTGTCTCGGGCGGCTTCGGCTCGGTCGAGGGGCCTGACGGCATTGAGGGGGGCGTGGCGGAGATCGGCCGCACGGTCGCCACGGCGCTGGCCGAGGCCGGAGCGCGCGCCGACCAGATCGTCGCCGCCTGCTACGCAACCGCCGGCAACGATGGCCCCGCCGACGACGCGGACATCCGGGCCGGCCTTGCGGCGGCGGGCCTGCCGCCGCTGGCCGGCGGCGAGCGCCTGGTGACCGTGAACGACGGCTACGCGGCGCTGCGCGGCGGCCTGCGCCGCGACTGGGGCGTCGTCTCGGCGGCAGGCACGGGCACCGTCGTGGTCGGACGCGGACCCGACGGCCGGGTCGTGCAGGTGGGCGGCATCGGCCCGCTCTCCGGCGACGCGGGCGGCGGCGCCTACCTCGGCCTGCTCGCCGCGCAGGCCGTGATGATGGCCGAGCAGGGAGCGCTCGCGCCCACCCGTCTGCGCGCCGCCCTTGTCGAGATCGTCGGCACCGAGGACCTGCTAGGCCTCCTCTGGCGGCAGGAGGCCGGAGGGGGAATGGGCCGTGCGCTCGGTGCTCGCCTGTCGAAGCTGGCGCCGGCGGTGCACCGCGCAGCGGCGGACGGCGACGACGCCGCGCAGGAGATCCTCATCCGCACAGGCGGCCACCTCGGCCGCATGGCGGTGGGCGCCATCGCGCAGCTGGGCCTCATCGACACGGACGTCGAGGTCGCCCTGGCGGGCGGCACCTACCGCGGCACCTCGCCGCTCATGGCCGACGCGGCGGCGCTCGAGATCCACCGCCGCGCCCCGCGCGCCGACGTGCACCGCGCCCTGCGCGAGCCGGTGGCGGGCGCGCTCATCGTGGCGCGCGAGGCCGACGCCGGGCCGTCGGACGAGGCCTTCCTAGCAGCGCTGGCGGACGGCCTACCGGAGACCGACTAGGCAGCTGCGTCGGTTGCGGCCGCTACCTGGCCGGCGCGGCCGCGTGCAACGGCGCCGGCCCGCGCCGCCGCAAGGCACGGCTCCACCGCCCCGCGCACCGGCGACAGGCGGAACCGCACGGACGAGTCGGGCCGCGACCGCGCCGCCGCGTGCAGTGCGCCGTGTCCGGGCTCGCCTCGCCGAGCCATATGAAGCTCACCCATGCCACGAACCACGTGTGCCGCGGGTCCAAACCCACGTCCGTGCTCGCCGACGCAACGTCTGGGGCGGTGGTGAAGCATGGCGATAGCCTCGTCCGGTGCGCACAGGCCGGCAGCTTGTCCTTGTGGCTGTATGGGTGGCCTCGGCCGGCGGCGGTTGGCAAGCGAGTACCTGGATGCCCCGCCTGGGGTGGTGAGCGAGTCGCGCGGGTATGGCGGCGTGCCGGCGGCTGCGCAATGCCTCCTCCCATCGCGTCGGGGCGCCGAACGGGACGGACTGCAGCACATGATGTAGATTGGGCTGCGCACTATCGGCAGGAGTTGGGCAGGCAGCCCTTGTGGATGTGAGCCGCCGCTCCGACCCGCGAGCGCGTCGCGGCTCATACGCGGCGAGCGACCGGCCCGGGCGCGGCATGCCCGCCCCGAGCAGGGCGGGCATGCCGCGCGGATGGAGTCGG
>JAKASY010000069.1 GCA_021817625.1 Bacillota bacterium
GTGTCGAAGTAGTCCGCCGACGAGGGCGGCGCGTAGCGCGACGGTGGAGGGCAAGGCCCCGCCCGTCCTGCGCCGGCGGGGCCTCGCCGCGATATGCCGGGGGGACGGTGCTGAACCTGACGGCCCCCTCCCACGGGCCTGGCATCGCGCTCGCCGCCCAACGCGCGGCGGGCGGCCCGGACCCGCCGACTGCCAACCCGATCGCCTGGGAGCGCTCCTGGGCACCTGAACCCCAGAGCGCAAAGGGGCTACGCTAGGGAGCGGGGCGGATCGCGTCGAACTCCGCGCTTCCGGAGCGCCCCGCCGCGGGCCCCGGTGCATGCGGAGGTGACGGCAGTGCGGCCGGTGCTCGAGCGCGAGGTCAAGTGGCGGATCGACAGGGACGCCCACCTGCCCGACCTCGGCGGGCTCGGGGGCGTCCGTGCCCTGCCCGAGCCGACCCGACGCCTCGTCGCGGACTACTTCGACACGGCCGATCACCGACTTGTGGCGCTGGGAGTGACCCTGCGCCGGCGCGAGGGAGAGGGCGCCACGCACTGGACGCTCAAGCTGCCGGTGGACGCGCCCGGCGCCTCGCTGGCGCGGCGCGAGGTCGATTTCCCGGATTCGGGCGGCCGTCCGCCGGCCGTTGCCCGCGCGGCGCTGGGCACCCCCTTGGCCGGACGGCGGCTGCGCCGGGTCTGCCGGATCGTGAGCGAGCGCTCCGCCTGGCACCTGCTGGATGCCGACGGCGGACGCGCCATCGGCCTTCTCTGCGACGACCGTGTGCGGGCTCTGGGGCCGGGACTGGCGCTCAGGGCATTCCGCGAGGTTGAGCTCGAGCTGGCGGAAGAGGCGCCGCCGCGCCTCGCGACGCAGGTGGCCCGCCTTCTCGAGGCGCAGGGGGCGCGGCGCTCGCCCCGTGCCAAGCTGGCCCGCGCCCTGTTCGGTGACGGCGATGGTGGCAGCGAGACACACGGGGATCTTTCGGCCGCGGGGCTCGTGCGCGGCGCGCTCAGCGCCGGCGCGCGCCGCCTCATGGTCGAGGATCCGGCCGTGCGCCTGGACCTCGATCCGGAGGACGTTCACCAGGCGCGGGTGGCCGTGCGGCGGCTGCGCTCGCAGCTCAGGACGTTTCGGGCCTTCGTCGATCCGGCATGGGCAGACGGCCTGCGGGCCGAGCTGGCGTGGCTGGGAGGCGCCCTAGGCCAGGTGCGCGACCTCGACGTGCTCGGGCAGTGGCTCGTGGCGCAGGCACCGTCGCTAGGGCGAGAGGAGCGCGGGCAGCTTGTGGCCCTTGGGGACCTGGCCGCAGGCGAGCGCGCCGAGGCCCTCACGCGGCTCAGCCGCACCCTGGGCGGGGCGCGCTACCGCCGCCTAGCGCGAGCGGTGGCGGCTCTGGCCGACGCGCCCCCGGACGACGCGACGGTCGCGACCATGGGCGCAAGCGACCTGGACGACGCCCTCGGCCGAACCTGGCGCCGCCTGCGCCGGGCCGTCGACCGCTTGGCCGACCCGCCCCGGGATGAGGACCTGCACCGCGTGCGCATCCTTGCCAAGCACGCGCGCTACGCGTTCGAGGCCGCCGCGGCCGGGATCGGCCGAGACGCGGCACGGCTTGCGGGCTGTCTCGCGGACCTGCAGGGCGACCTGGGCGAGATCCAGGACGCGTGCGCGGCCGAGGCCTGGCTTCGCCGCGCGGCTGCGAGCGAGCCGACCACCGCCCTTGTCGTGGGCGAGCTCGTGGCAGCGCGCCAGGCCCAGGCGGGCCGTGCGCGGTCACGCTGGCCGCACACGTGGCGCCGCGCGCGGCATGCCCTCCGCCGCCTGCGGGCGGCCGAGCGCCTGGGGTAAGGCCCGGAGGCGGCAACGGCCCCGCCCCCCGGAGGGGTCGGGGCCGCCGAACGCTCGCGCCTCGCTATCCGCTAGCCCGCGTGCCAGAACACGATCTTGCCGTTCTTCACCTTGTACCAGTCGAAGTCGCCGCTGACAAAGCCGTTTGGCTGGAAGGTCTTCACGCCGGAGGCCCCGACGAAGCCCTTCGTCGCGGCCAGGGCCTTGCGGATGCCGTTCGCGTTGTAGCCGCCCTTGGCGATCGCTCGCGCCACGAGGTTGGTCGTGTCGTAGGCGAAGTCCGACCAGATCGTGGGCGCCTCGTGGTAGCGGGCCACGAAGGCCGTCTCGAAGCGCTTGTAGGCCGCCGTGAAGTGGTTTCCGGCCGAGAGCAGGATCATGCCGTTCGCCTCGCTGCCGGCCAGCTGCACGAACTGCGGCGCGTTCAACGCGGTGTCTCCCACCCACTGCGGATGGAAGCCCATCTGCCCGGCCTGTGCGAGGAGCGTGCCCGCCTCCTGCACGTGGCCGACGATGAACACCGTCTTGGCACCGCTGGCCTCCACCTTGAGGATGTCGGTGCGGAAGTCGCTGCCTCCCTGCTGGAAGGACTGGTTGACGAGCACGGTGCCGCCGGCCGCCTTGAAGTCCTTGTCGAATACCTTCATGACGCCCACGCCGTAGTCGTTGTTGATGTACATCACGGCCACCTTGGTGACGTGCAGGGCGCGCGCCACCTTCACCCACTCGGCACCCTGGGCGTTGTCGTCGGCCATCACGCCGAAGAACCACTTCGACGAGTTCGCCAGCAGCGGCGACGTCGAGATGGAGGAGATGAGCACGGTGTGGGTGGCCGTGGCCCGCGGCACGATGGCGAGCGTCACGGTGCTGCTGCCCGAGCCCATGACCACCGGCACGTGGTCGACCGTCACCAGGGTGTTGAAGTCGCTTACCGCTAGGCTGGGGTTCAGCTGGTCGTCCTTGTAGATGACCTCGAGGGGATGACCGTTGATGCCGCCGCGGGCGTTGATCTGGCTGACGGCCAGCTCGCTGCCGAGTTTCATGCTCTGACCGTACACGGCGGCCGGGCCGGTCAGGTGGTTGATGAAGCCGACGACATATGGCGTACTGCTTGCCGCGCCAGCACCCGCGCCGAGCGTGAGCGCGGCGCCGAGGACGCCGGCAGCCAGGGCGGCAGCGGCCTTCGTGCGTTTCATGCTCTTTCTACCTCTCCTTGCCTCGCGTGATGGGTGGCCTGGAATCACGTCGCCGAGGCGGCGGCTGGCCCGCCAAGATACAGCTCGGAGACCTTGGGATCCTCGAGCAGGTCGCGGCCGGCGCCCTCGAAGCGCGTGCGGCCGAGCTCGAGCACGTACGCGCGGTCGGCGGCCGCCAGGGCGCGGCGGGCGTTCTGCTCGACGAGGAGGATGCTCACCCCCCTTCGGCGCAGGTCGTCGAGAACGGCGAACACGTCGTCGACCATGCGCGGCGCCAAGCCGAGCGAGGGCTCGTCCACCAGGAGCAGGCGCGGCGCCGCCAGGGCCGCGCGGGCTAGGGACAGGAGCTGCTGCTGACCGCCGGACAGGAGGCCGGCGCGCGTGCCGAGGAGGGGCCCAAGGGCCGGAAAGCGCGCCAGGACGTCGGCCTCCGTCGTGCCTGCATGCGGCGTGAGGTCGCGCATCAACCGCAGGTGCTCCGCCACGGTGAGGGCCGGAAAGACGTTTCGCCCCTGCGGCAGGTACACGAGGCCGAGGGACAGGAGCTGGCGCGGCGCAAGGCCGACGATCGAGCGGCCGTCGAGTCGGATCTCTCCCGCCACATGCGACAGGAGCCCGGCGACGGCCTTGAGCACCGTCGACTTGCCCGCGCCGTTGGGGCCGATCAGGGCGACGAACTCGCCGTCGGCGACGCGCAGGGTGACCCCTCTCAGGACCTGGGGCCCCGCGTACGCCGCCTCGACGCGCGTGAGCTCAAGCATGGGCGGGCTCCTCGCCGAGGTAGGCGTCCAGCACGCGCTCGTCGCTGCGCACGTCCGCGGGCGTTCCCGTGGCAAGCACGCTGCCGCGGTCGAGCACGGTCACCCGGTCGCAAAGGGCCATGACGAACGGCATGTTGTGCTCGATCACCACCACGAGCCGTCCCTCGTCCGCAATCGACCGCACGAGCGCGGCAAGGCGCTGCACGAGCGTCGGGTTGACGCCAGCGGTGGGCTCGTCCAGGAGCAGGACGCGCGGGTGGGCCATGAGCGCACGCCCCAGCTCCAGGAGCTTGGCCTGGCCGTACGACAGGCGCGCGGCTGGAAGGTCGGCCTGATGGTCGATGCCGAGTCGCGCCAGTATGCCGTCCGCCTCCTGGCGCAAGGCGACCTCCTGGCGCTGCCAGGCGCGGCGCCCGAACAGGGCTGCGAGCGGGCGCTCGCCGATACGCCCCTGGGCGCCCATGAGCACGTTCTCGCGCACGCTCAGGCCGCCGAAGGCCCGGGTGAGCTGAAACGTGCGGACCACGCCAGAGCGAGCGACCCGGTAGGGCGGCAGGCCGGAGAGCCGGCGGCCATCGAGCCGCACCTCGCCGGCGTCCGGCGGGTAGAAGCCGGACACCACGTTGAACAGGGTGGACTTGCCGCTGCCGTTGGGCCCGATGATGCCGTAGACGCCGCTGTCGGGCAGGATCAGGTCCACGCCGGCGAGGGCCTCGACGCCGCCGAAGCGCTTTCGCACGCCGTGCACCTCAAGCATCCCGGGTCGCCTCCTCGACATCGTCGAGGTACAGCGCCGGCGCAGCCGCGGCCGCACGCGCCCGCCCGCGCCCAGCGGGGGCGATGAGCCCCTGCGGTCGCCAGAGCGTGAGCGCGATCAGGCAGAACGCGAAGAACGCTTCCTGCAGGGGCCCCGTGACCGAGGTCGGCAGGTTCACGACCTGGAGGGCCTCGATCACGACCACAAGGGCGGCGCCGCCGACTACGCTCCCCCACGTCGAGCCGAGGCCCCCGAACAGCAGGGCGAGGAAGATGTACACGCTCATCTGGAAGTCGGCGAGGCCAGGGTCCACGTAGGAGACGGAGTAGGCGTACGCAGCGCCGCCGAGCGCGCATACCGCGCCCGACAGGGCGAGCGCCGTGACCTTCGCGCCGTGGGGCGACTTGCCCAGGGCCTGGACCAGAACCTCGTCGTCGCGTACCGCGCCGAGGAGGTGGCCGTACGGGGAGCGCTGGATGGCCTCGACCGCGACGAACGCCAATGCCAGGAGGGCAACGGCGAACACCGCCACCCCCGCGGGTCCCAGGGCATGGCCGAGCAGGCGTGGCGCGGGGATGCCGCTATAGCCGTTCGGCCCGCCGGTAAAGCCGTCCCAGCTGTTGAGGACGGTCTCGGTCACCTGGCCAAAGCCGAGGGCGACGATCGCCAGGTAGTCGCCGCGTAGGCGCAGGCTGGGACCGGCAAGGAGCAGGCCGGCCAGCGCGCCCAGCACGACCACGGCGCACAGCACCGCGGGGAACGGCCAGCGCGCCGCGACGGCGAGGATGCCGGTGCCGTACGCGCCGACGGCGAAGAAGCCCGCGAGCCCCAGGTTGAACAGTCCGGTCATGCCCAGGCTGAGGTTGAGCGCCAACGTGAGGATGGCGTACACGGACATGAGGACCACGGCGTCCGCGATCACAGCTTGACCTCGGCGAGGTCCCGTCGGCCCAAGAGGCCCTGGGGCCGGATCAGCAGCGTGAGGGCCAGGACCACGATGCCGATGCCGTCGCTCCAGCCGCCGCCCAGGTACCAGGCGCCAACGTTCTCCGCGATGCCCAGCACGAACGCGCCCAGCACGGCTCCGGGCACGCTGCCGATGCCGCCGAGGACGACCGCGCCGAAGGCGGAAATGCCGAGGGAGACGCCCATCGTGGGCGTCACCGTGGTCTCCATGCCGAACAGGACGCCGGCCAGACCCGCAAGGGCGGAGCCCAGGGCGAACACCCAAAGGATGGCGCGGTCGGTCGGCACGCCCATTGCCACCGCCAGCTCGAAGTTGTCCGCTGTCGCCCGGATCTGGCGGCCGATCGCCGTGCGAGCGAGAAACCAGGCGAGGAACGCGACCGCCACGATCGTCGCCACGAAGATCGCGATCTGGACGCCGGTCACGTAGGCGCCGGCGATCACCACGCTGCTCGAGAGGTACGGCGGCGCCTGGAAGGTCCGAATGCTCGCACCGAACACAAGCTGCACCAAGTTCTCCAGAAGCAGGCTGACGCCGATCGCCGTGAGAAGCGGCGTGAGCCGGCCCGCTCGGCGCAGTGGCCGGTAGGCGACACGCTCGATCACCATGCCGAGGAGCGCGCAGCCGACGACGCCGACCGCCACCGCCTCGGGCAGGCCGAAGCCGACCGCGCCGATCGCCGTGAGGGCGAGGAAGGAGCCCACCATGGCCACGTCGCCGTGGGCGAAGTTGATGAACTTGAGGATGCCGTACACGAGGGTGTAGCCTACCGCGACCAGGGCGTAGTTGGCACCGGTGACGAGGCCATAGGCGAGGATCTGCAAGGCGATCATGGCCGGTGCCTCACGCCCTCCCTTGCGCTGCGATGTGCGGACGGAGGGGCCGACAGGCGGTGTGTCGACGACGCCCGGCGCCATTCGACGCCGGGCCGCGGCGGGCGCGGCGGTGTGGCCACGGTCGCGCGCCGGCCGGACGCCCGGGCGCTGCGGCCCGCGGACGCCGGATTATGTGAAGGATACGGGCCAGCCTCGGGCCCGTCAATGGTCGTCCGCAGGGGGAGCCTCCGCCCCGGGGACCCGACTCCCGTCGCGCTGCGTCCTAGCGTGCGGCCGTCGAGGGAACGTGCACGGCGCCGTGGGCCAGCACCGCGTGCGCGCCCCGGACGCCGTTGGCCACCTGGGTGACGCGGACGTCGACGGCGACGCTGGCGAGGGCCAGTGCCTCCGTGCGGCTCAGGGCGAAGCGCTGCACCATGAGGTCCAGCATGTCGGTGACGGCCTGGGCCACCGCGCGGTCGAGGTCGGGGTCGAAGCCGAACGTGAGCCAGGCCGAGGGCGTCCTGGCGCGTGGCCGTTCCAAGTGCATGCCGTCGTGAAAGCGCAAGGTGAGCTCCACGTCCTCCATCGGGCACTCGATCGCGTTGATGCAGAGCTCGCCGTCACCTTGGGCCGCGTGGCCGTCACCCGCCGAGAACAGCGCCCCGGGCACGGTGACGGGAAGGAACAGGCTCGTGCCGGCCATCAGCTCCTTGCAGTCGATGTTGCCGCCGCACGGCCTTGGCGGCGCCGTGGGGTGCAGTCCCTCGTCGGCCGGCGGCAGCCCCATGACCCCGAGGAAGGGCCTAAGCGGCACGGCAAAGCCCTCGGGCGTCGTGCCAACCATGGCGTCAGCGTCGAGCGCCCAGCGCAACAGGCGCGGCGTCATCTCGGCCACGCCCACCTCGGCGTTGATCCCGAACGCGCCTCGATCGCCGCCGGCAACGGTGAAGCCGTGGGGGCCCGGACGCAGCCGGTGGATCTCCACCTCGAGCGCGCCGCCCGGATGGGCGCCCCGGACCGCGATCGGCCCGGTCAGGGCGTGGCCCGCGTCCCGCGCCAGGCGGGGCGTGAAGCGGCGACGCGGCCCCTCGACGCTGGTGCGCGGCTCGAGGCCCCAGTCACAGTCCAGCGTGCTCAGGCGCACGGTGTCGCCGGAGTCGATCTCCAGCGCGGGCGCCAGCTCGCGCGAGAAGACGCCGTGCACGCTTCCAGGCCGCGGGTCCAGTCGATGGATAACTGCCAACGGCTTTCGGCCGGCGGCGGCGCCGCCCGGCCACACCCCCTTCGCTCGCGATGGCGTCGGACCTTGAGACGAGCCGTGCTAGCACCGGCTCGCCAGTCCCTGCTCGACGACGTGCGCCAGGACGGGCGCGTGGCTGAGCTCCACAGCGGACCTGGCCGTGACGAGACCGAGAGGCCCGGCGCGCGCCAGGTCGACGAGCTGCGCCAGCGCCGCGGCGGCCCCCGGCGCCGCGAGCTCCTCCTCGTAGCGGGCCCGGAACGCCTCGTACTCCTCCGGGTGGGCGTGGTACCACTGGCGCAGCGCGC
>JAKASY010000070.1 GCA_021817625.1 Bacillota bacterium
TTGGCCTTGCGGCGTACCAGGCCACCGCCCGGTAGGTACTACACGCCCGCCCGCGCAAACCAGCGCGGGCCCCGGCCTCCAGCCGATCGCCCCTTACATCTGTGAAACCTCCGCTAGGGCCCGTCCTGCCGGTCCGGAAGGCATGGGCCGGTCGGGCCGAGCGGTCCCCCGGCAGCGCTCGCTCACGCGCACGCAGCGTGGCGCGTGCGACGATCCCGGGTGGCCGCCGCCGGGCCGGCCGGGGTCGTTGAAGGCGGGTGGCGGCAGCGGCGCCGCGAGCCATTGCCGCGTTTGGCGGCGGCCTGGCGCTGTCGGTGAAGGCAGGCGCGAAACGTGGCGTGGCACGTCGCCAGGGGCCTGCCCGGGCCAAGGCACCGGACGCCCGAGCCCCGCCCCGCTGGAGGCGGCGGCGACCGATGACCAGGGGGTGCGGGCTAGTGCGCGACTCCGCTCCTGAGGGCCGGCGTCTGCCGGACGGTCTCGCGGTCGTCCGCGATGATCGCCTCGACCTCGGACAGGAGCACGTCGAGGTCGAACGGCTTCTGCACGACCTTGCGGTAGGTGCCCGTGGGGGGCAGCTGACCCTCACTGGCGACCGCACCGGTCATGAGCAGGACCGGGATCGCCGCGAGGGCGGGATCCGCCGCCACGCGCTGGGCAAAGGCGCGACCGTCCAGGATCGGCATCCACAGGTCGAGGAGCACGAGCGCTACGCCTTCGCCGCGGCGGTCGGCCAGCCACGACAGCGCGGCGCTCGGGTCCGTGTACGTCTGCACCTCCAGGCCGGCCTGTCTGAGGGCGTATGACACGACGAATGCGATGTTCGGCTCGTCCTCAACCACCAGGACCTGCCCCACTTCCATGGCGCCTCCCTCGATGATGTCACCTGCATGCGTCAGCAGCCGCTGCGTGGGGTCTCCAGACTCACCGATCCGCGTGGCGCGCGGGCCAGGGGGAGCTCGATGTAAACGGTCACACCCTCCCTCACCGCTCCTGCCAGCCAGATGCGGCCGCGGTGGGCGTTGACGATCTGCCGGCACACGTACAGGCCCAAGCCCAGGCCGGGTGGGCCGGCCTGACCGGGCACCGGCGCCCGGACGAAGCGCTCGAACACCGCCTCCGCCCGTTCGGGCGCGATGCCCACGCCATGGTCGCGGACGGCCAGGAAAGCGGCGCCGCGTCGCGTCGCCACGGTGACATGGACCGGCGTGCCGGGAGGCGCGTACTTCGACGCGTTTGTCAGGATGTTGTCCAGGACTTGGCGCATGGCGTCCTCTTCCACATCTACGCACACGGGCCGCCGTCGGCACGCCACCTCCACGCGGTGGGTCGTGGACACGGGGTGGCTTTGCACGGCCATCCTCGCGACCGCCCGGAGGTCGCGCCGGACAAGGTGCTCCACGTCGATCGGCAGCCGGTCGGTCGGCGCTGACGCCATGCGCGAGTATCCCGCCAGGAGCCGCTCCAGGCGTAGGAGCTCCTCCTCGGCGATGGCCCGGAAGTAGTCCGCCTCCGCCGCTGGCGCCTGCGCCATGAGGCGCATGGCCGACAGGGCGGCAGTCATCGGATTGCGCAGCTCGTGCGTGGCCACCTGGAGGATCTGCCACATGGTGCGCTCGCGCTCGTCCAGGAGCTCGCGCTGGCGCAGCGCCTCCTCGGCCCGCCGGCGCAGGGTCAGGTCGCGCGTCACGTTGGCGAAGCCCGTCAGGCGTCCTGTCTCGTCCCGTAGCACCGTGGTCACGACCTCCAGCCACAGCCGCGTGCCGTCGCCGCGTGCCCGCCACCCCTCGTCGCTGTACATGCCGTTCGTGGCGGCCGCGATCAGCGTCTGGCGCGGCCGGCCTGCCCGCCACTCCTCGTCCGTGTAGAGCACCTCGAAGTGGCGTCCGACGATCTCCTCCCGGCGGTAGCGGTAGATGCGCTCCGCGGCGGCGTTCCATGTGACAACGTAGCCGAGCGGGTCGACGAGGTAGACGGCGTGCTCTCGCAGCCCCTCGACCAGCGCCCGGAAGCGGCGCTCCGTCGGCTCTTGGACGCCGGCGAACTCCCAGCCCTCCGATGCGGCGGCCGCCACGTAGACAAGAAGGAAGAGCGGCGAGGCTCCCGCCCCGCCGACCCTGACAGCCGTCACCTGGAGCGCCTCCGCCCGATGGACGCCAAGCCGGCCCACCTCCTGCCCCCGTCCCTTCTCCAGGGCCTCTGCGCACAGAGCGTCCGCGTCGACGCCGGTCGGGGCGAGCAGGCGAGCGACCGGACGACCCAGGGGTTCGTCGCGAGCGACGCCAAGGAGGCGGCACAGGGACTCGTTTGCCTTGGCGACCCGAAGGTCCCGGTCGACGACGAGGAGGCCGTCGGGGAGGATGTCCATCAGGGCATCGAGCATGGCGGTGTCGTCGAGCAAGGGCGGGTGTGCCTCCCGGTCACGGATCGAGTCCAATCGCGTCTCGGCCGCAAGGGTAGAACAGATCGGACACGAAAGATGTCGGACGGCGTCGAGCAGCGGCGCGGCTGTGCCCGCCGTGCGGGCCATGGTCGAACGTCGCCCGCAGTGCCGCGTTCGCGTTCGTGCTCTGGCCGGCCGCCACGATTCGCCGCGCGGCCGGCCCGGCGCCAGCGCTAGGCTCGCAGTCCGGACAGCAGGCGCGCCGGCCTAAGCAGGAGGTCCAGCGCGTCCTCGATCGAGGGGCACACCAGATCGGCCGCAGCTACGGCGGCGGCGGCGGCGCCCTCGCGCCCGACCACGGCGATGGCCAGGTCGGCAGCCCGCAGCACGGGCACGTCGTTGCGGCCATTGCCCACGGCCACCACGCCGCTCGCGCCGCCGGCCCTGAGCGCCTCGAGCGCGGCCACCTTGTCCTCCGCCACCGCCGCGCGCCGCACCGCGAGCCCGAGGCTCTGTCCCCAGCGCGCGAGCGTACCCGTGGTGTCGGCGCTCACGATCACGAGCTCGACTTGGGCCGAGAGCGCCCGCAGGCGCCCTGCGGCCGCCTCCCCCACCTCGCCGTCCACCGCAAGCGTGCCGTTGAGGTCGAGGATGCCGTGGCTCAGGCGAAGACTGCCCCAGCCGGGGATGTCGAGCGCGATCACCCCATCATCTCCCTGTCTGCTATCCTGGCCTACGGATGCTGGTGAAGCCTCGCGAGGGAGGGAAGCGCCCTGAGCCCCGAGCCGATCCTTGAGGGCAACCACGCCTACGCGGCGGCCTTCGCCCTTGCCCGCCTGGACTCCATGCCGGCGCGGTCGCTGCTGGTCCTCACCTGCATGGACGCGCGCCTCGAGCCCTTGGCGCTCCTCGGCCTGCGCGTCGGGGACGCCCACGTCGTCCGAAACGCGGGCGGGCGCGCGCGCGACGCGCTGCGGTCTGTCGCCGTCTCCTGCGCCATGTTCGGCACACGCGCCATTCTCGTCGTTCACCACACGGGCTGCGGTATGCACGGCCTGACCAGCGAGACCGTGCGCGACCGGCTGCGCGTCCGCGGCGCCGCTGCGGCGGCCGAGGCGGACTTCCTCCCCTTCGCGTCCCTTGAGGACAGCGTGCGCGCGGACGTCGCCGAGCTGCGCGGGTCAGCCCTCATCCCCCCCGACGTGGCGATCTTGGGCTTCACGTACGACGTGGGCACGGGCCGGCTCGCACCGGTTGGACCCGCGTCGTCCGAGTCGCCCTAGCGCTCGCGGCCAGCCACGTACCGAAGCACCAGGGCTCGCGCCTCCTGGGGCAGCGCCGCCCCCGCCGCGAGCAGCCGCGGCAGGAGGGCGGGCTCGGTCGTGAGTGCCCGGAACATGAGGCCGATCGTGACGTCGTGCGTCGGGCGCAGGACGACCGCGATCGGGTCGCCGGCGCACACGTCGCCAGGCGCAATCACCCGCAGGTAGGCGCCCGAAGCGCCGCGACGGGTGAAGCGGCGCTCCCAGCCGCGCTCGCCGAGCCAGCCGGCGAACGTCCGGCACGGGATGCGCACGTCCCCCACCTCAAGGACGAGCGCCGCGCCGACACGCCAGCGCTCGCCCACCCGCGCCTGGGCCAGGTCGAGCCCCTCGACTGTCAGGTTCTCGCCAAAGGCGCCATTTTGGAGCGGGCGCCCGAGCTCGACCTGCCAGGTGTCGAGATCCTCGCGCGCGTAGGCGTAGACCGCCTGGTCGCTGCCACCGTGGTTGCGCAGGTCCGCCACAGTGTCGCCCGCGAGGCCGCTCGCGCCCCGCCCCTTCGGGCCCGGGTCGCGCACCGCCACCGGCCCCTGGACCGGCCGCTTGTCGATGCCGGTGACGCCGATTGCGCTGTGCGGGCTTGGCATGGCCGAGCCCATGTTGACCGACAGGACGCGCGCCACGCTGATCCTCCCCCGCCGTACCGCCCTCCCGCCCTGCCCACGGTAGCCGCCTCGGGGGACGGCGGCAAGGGGGCGCCCCTCGTCCGCCCACCGACAGAGGGGCCTACGCCCTGGGTCGGAAGGCGGCCGGCGCTAAAGCGCGAATTGGGCCCGAAAGCCAATGGAAGGTGGTGGGCAGCTGAGCGAGCCGCCGTCCGTCGCCGCCGGCGCCGAGGCGGGCGCGGCCCGGCCCGCCGTCGGCGTCTGGCGCAATCGCAACCTTCTGATCCTGGTCGCCGGCCAATGGGTCTCCCAGATCGGCAACACCCTGTTCTCCATGGCCGTGTACTGGCTCGTGCTCAGCCGCACGGGCAGTCGCGCCGACCTCGGCTACGTGGGCAGCATCCTTTCGCTGGCGGGCCTGGCCGGGCTTCTGGCCGGTGCCCTGGTCGATCGCTGGGACCGCCGCCGCACGATGGTTTGGACCGACATCGTGCGTGCCGCGCTCGCCTTCCTGCTGTTCGCGGCGGCCCTGGACCACGCCCTTCCGGTCGGCCTGCTCGTGGGCGTCGTGTTCGTCATGACGCTGGTCGGTACCCTGTTCACGCCGGCGCAGTCGGCGCTGGTCCCGTCCGTGGTGGCCGCCGACGAGCTCGTGGCGGCGAGCAGCCTGAACCAGAGCGCCACCTCCCTGGCCCAGCTGGTGGGCGCGTCGTTCGGCGGGGTGATCCTCGGCCTGCTTGGGCCGGTGGTCCTCTTCGGCTTCAACGGCGCGTCGTTCGCCGTGTCGGTGGCGAGCCTGCTTCTCCTGCGGCTGGCGGCCGCGCCGCGGCGCCCTCCGGCCGCCGCCGCGCTCGGGGCCAGCGCCCGCCGTCTTTGGGCCGACATCGCCCAGGGCCAGCGCGTGATCTGGAAGAGCCCATGGCTGCGTCGTACGGTGCCGATCTCGCTGATCGTCAACTTCGCGCTTGCGCCCGTGAACTACCTGGACGTGGCCTGGGTGCGGCAGGTGCTCCACCTGGGCGCGGTGGTGTACGGCCTGTTCGGCGTGGCGATCGTCGTGGGCATGCTCGCGGGCGCGATCGTGACAGGGGTCGTCATGTCACGCGTGCGCCTCGGCATGCTTCTGCCGGTTGGTCTCGCGGCCGCCGGCCTCTCGGTCATGGCCGTGTCGCGCATCCCCCACGCCGCGCCCGACCTGGCCATCCTGGTGGCCTTCGGCCTGTTCGTGGGGGTGCTCAACACGGCGACAGGCCCCATCCTGCAGCGCGCCGTGCCCGAGCACCTGCTCGGACGCGTGTTCGGCACCGTGGTGGCCCTGGCCACGGCCGCCAATCCGCTGGGGGCGCTCCTCTCGGGGCTGGCGGCGGCCGTGCTGCCGCTCGGCACGGTGTTCTTCGCCGCCGGCGCGCTCATGGCCCTGTCCTCGCTTCTGGTGCTTGGGCTGCCTGACGAGTTCACCCTTGACGAGGCAGCGCTGGCCGCCTAGGTCCGGCCGGCCCCTGCGGCCGAGCGCCACGGCCAGAGGGCGGCGGCGAAGATCGCGACCGGGAGGAGGGCCGCCCAGCCGGTAAACGGCAGGGCGGCGAGGCTGACGGCGCCGCCGACGCCCGCCAGGAGGCGGTGGCGCCTGCCCTGGAGGACACGCACGCCGGCGGCCATGGCCGTGACGTACAGGGCGATGAAGATGGCGGACGGCCAAGCGATGAGCGCCGCTAGCGACAGCGGCCGCCACGCGTCGTAGCCCAGTACGAGGGCGAACGGCACCGCCATGGCCGCAAGGACCCGCACGGGCGTGCGCCGGCCACGGTGGAGCACGGCCAGCTGCCTGGGAAGGTCGCCGGCGCGGGCCTGGGCGTACACGAGCCGGGAGAATCCGGCCACGTACGTGTGCGTGGTGCCATACGTGACCAGGAGCGCCAGCGCGGCCGTCGCCGCCCCGCCCCAGCGGCCGAGGGCGAGGCCGACGAGGAGGGCGAGGCCATCGGTCGTGCGGCCCGGGCCGTACGTACCGGTGGCCACCGTCGCGGCGGCCACCGCCAGGTAGAGGAGGTCCACCACGATCAGGGAGGCTGCGATGGCCCTCGGCAGGTCGCGCCCCGGCCTGACGAACTCCTCTGCCATGTGCCCGAGCATCTCCCAGCCGACGAAGGCCCAGTAGAGGAGCGCGAAGGAGGCGCCCACCGCCGTCCAGCCGTGGGGCGCGAAGGGCGCGAGGCGCGAGAGGCTCATGTCGGGCGCGGCGGTGGCCACCGCGGTGGCGAGCATCACGGCGATGGTGGCCACGACCGCCGTCGCCGCCCGCCCGGAGAGCTCGACGCCAGCGGCGTTGGCCGCGAGGGCCGCGAGGAGCATGGCGCCGGCGATGGCCACGGCGAGCGCAGGCGGCCAGCCGAAGTAGGCGGTGACGTAGCCGGCGCCGATAAGCGCCGCCGCCGGCCCGCCCACCGGCACCGTGCCGAGGTAGAGAAGGCCCACGGCGCGCCCGACGCGGGCTCCGAACGCCGCCCGGCCGTACGCGGCGATGCCACCCGCGTCCGGCAGGCGGACGGCGAGCGAGCCCAGCGTGAGGGCCATGGGCGCGGCGACCAGGGCCATGAGGGCCCAGGCCACGAGGGCCGCGGGGCCCGCCAGGGCGGCGGTGATGGCGGGCAGGGCCAGGACGCCCGTGCCGAGCACGGCCGCCACCGTGAACCCGGCTCCCTCGCGCCAGCCGAGCGCCCGCCTGAGAGCCGGCGCCGAGACGGGCGCGCGCGGCGACGGGCCCTCCATCGCGCGCCTCCCCTCGCTCCACGGATCGCACCGCGACCGAGTATAGCGTGCCAGCGCGCGAGGGAATGCCCGGGAAGGCGCGAAGTGTGTCGGTGATGCCCGTCCGGCACATCCCGCTCACAGGAGTGAAGACGATGCGCGACCACCCCGCCGCGGCGGGCGAGCCCTTCGACCCGTTCCTCGCCGTCCGCGCCTTTCACGAGCGCTTCGACGTGGCGATCGGGGATCGCCCGGCGCGCCAGAGTCGCGCGGTCCACGAGCTGCGCGCCCGTCTCATCCGCGAGGAGGCGGAGGAGGTCGTGACGGCCCTGGAAAGCGGCAGCGTGGCGGAGATAGCGAGCGAGCTCGCGGACCTCTTGTACGTGACCTACGGCACGGCCGTCTCCCTCGGGATCGACATTCGGCCCGTGTTCGACGCCGTCCATCGGGCCAACATGGCTAAGGTCGGGGGCGGGCGGCGCGCCGACGGCAAGGTGCTCAAGCCGCCTGGCTGGCGGCCGGCGGACATCGCCTCCGTGATCGCGGCCCAGGGGGGCGCCCCTGACTGACCTGCGCCACGGTGGCCTCCAACGGCAGATGTAGCGTCCATGCTCCGTCTCCCTCGCCGGGCGCACTGCGCCCCCATGCCCGCCACGCGGTCGACACGGAGCCCGAGGGCGGCGCCTTTCGCGCTCGCACAGGGTGGCCGGTGGCGCATACGCTCGGCGCGGGAGGCTGCAGCAGCTGCCATGAACGTGCCGGTTAATGGCCACGTCAGCTGGAAGGAAGATCGGAA
>JAKASY010000071.1 GCA_021817625.1 Bacillota bacterium
TCTTTACAGAAAGTGTAGTTCTAGTTTGGCGGTCTCGTCGAGCGCCCACATACGTGCCTATTGCACGTGAAGATGTGCCATTCGCTGCCGACGATCGGGCAAGCAAATGGCGTCCTCCGTCATCGCTCAATCACCGCCGTGCACCGCCGTGCGCAGGTCGCTACCAGGAGAGCGGCCTACCGCCGGGGCTGGGAGGGTCGGGACGATGGCTCGACCGGAACGCCTCCAGACGCCGGCCCTCCCGCCCGTCCATGTCCACCGCGGCGACGAGGGCGTTCCACACGGCCTCCTCGGCCGCCTCGATCACAGCCTCGAACAGGTCGTTGATCGGGCTCTCGGCGCCCTCCCCCACCTGGCCGTCCACGAGGACCGGCACGGCGACCGGCAGTGCGCTCCGGCTCGGCAGGCGAGTGGCCGTCGAGACCGCGAGGAAGATCTCGCCGCTTCCGTCCGCGCCGACGGAGCCGGTGCGCACGAGCCCGAAGCCGACGCGCTGCGCGAGCCGCGACAGCTGCAGCGGGTGCAGCGGCGCGTCCGTCACGGCGAGGCCGATGCACGAGCCGGGCGGCATGCCGTCGCGGGCGGCGGCGCCCGGCGGCTCAACCCTGCCCAGCCGCATCTGGTGGGGCCGGCCGAAGTTCGTGAGAAGGAGCACGCCGACGGTGTAGGTGTACCTCGCGCCCTCCCCGCCGATGGCGACCACGCGCGACGCCGTGCCGATGCCGCCCTTGTAGCCGTAGAGGTGCATGCCCGTGCCGGCGCCCACGCACCCCTCCTCGACCGGCCCGTCGCTGGCCCCGGCGAGGGCCGACGCCACCTCCTCCCCGCCGACCGTGACGGCCGCGTCGCTCAGGTAGGAGTCGTCGCACTCCCCGACCACAGGGATGGGCAGGTCGTCCTCGCACGCGCGCGGGTTCTGGCGCAGCGCGACGCGCACCGCACCCTCGTACACCGTCCCCAGGCTGCGCGTGCCCGTGAGAAAGACCGGCGTGCTGATGAGCCCCGTGGTCTCGAGCACGTCCCGCCCCGTGAGCTGGCCGTAGCCGTTTTGCACGTGGCTTGCGGCGAAGAGCCGCTCCTGCCACGGGTCGCCGTCGTGCAGGCGCACGACGGTGACGCCGGTGCGCCCCACCGCCGGCGCGCCGACCGGCGTGCGGATGGTCGCGTGGCCGACCCGCACGCCCGGCACGTCGGTGATGGCGTCAAGCGGCCCGGACGGAAGGCTGTATGTGCCGAGTCCCCAGGCCCGCGCCCGCCCGCCACTCGTGCCCATCACGAATCGCCTCCATGCGCGCCGGCGAGCAGCCGGCGCGGGTTGTCCGTCAGGAGCGTGCGCACCGTGTCCTCCGTCAGACCCCGCGCCCGGAGCGCCGGCACGACGGTGCGCAGGACGTGGGCGTAGCCCCTGCCGCCGAAGCGCTCGAGCTGCATGCGCGTGCACACGTCCTGGGAGAGGAGGACCTGGCGCTCGAAGCCCGCGTCGAGCAGGGCCATGAGCGCCTCCACGCGCTCGCCGTCCGTGGGCTCCCTCAGGCCGTCGGACGTGAAATGGCACTCGGAGCCGAACGTGTCGAACTCCAGGAAGGCGCCGCGGCGCGCGAGGCGCCGGTGGTAGGCGGCGTCCGGCTGCTCGTCGACGTGGCTCAGGGCGACGCGGGCGGGATCGACGCCCTCGCCCTCCAGGATGTCGAGCGCGCGCTCGCCCTCGCGGTGGAAGATCGCCAGGTGCACGTTGATCGCCGCGCCGCTCGCGCGGTGGGCGCGCGCCGCCGCCCGCAGCACGCGCACCTCGTCGGGGTGGATGGGCGAGCTCGTGCCGATCTCGCCGATGATCCCGGCGCGGACCGCGGGCGCCTGCGCGTACCCGTCGCTGAGGTCGCGCAGCATGTGCTCGGCCAGGGACTCGACGGAGGCGTCGCGCACCCAGCCCGGATGCGACGCGCGGACGTACATGCCCGTCGAGGCCACGATGTTCAGGCCCGTGCGGCGGGCGATGGCCGCGAGCTCTGCCGGGTACGGGCCGATGCTCCGGCTGGAGAGGTCGACAACCGTCCCGCCGCCCAGCGACCGGAACGCGGCGAGCTCCTGCGCGGCCGCATCCTGGTCGTCGAGGACGAGGTTGTCGCGGCACTCGTACGGGTCGAGGAGGAGCTCGTCAAAGAGGCCCCGGGTGACGCGCGCGGCCGCTAGGTGGCTTCGGCCGGCGGCAGGCGCCTGCCAGAGCACGGTCAGGTCCAAAAGCAGGTGCTCGTGCGGGAGCACCACGCCCAGGTCGGACGCGTCGACCGCGCCGAGCACGGTCATCACCTGCCCGCTCCCGGCCGCGGCCGTCATGGCGCGACCGCGGACAGGCTCTCGTCCAGGAGGGTGAGGAGCTCCGCCACGCCCTCGCGCTCCACGATGAGCGGCGGCGCCACGAGCACGTGGTCGCCCAGGCGCGAGCGCCCCGAGCCGGAGCCCGGATAGACGATGAGGCCGCGCCGGAACGCCTCCTCCCCGACGCGCGCGGCCAGGCCGCCTGGCGTCGCCGCCTCGGTGCGGAGCACGAGGCCGCGCATGAGCCCGAGGCCGCGCACGCCCTCCACGATCGGGTGGCGGCGCTGGAGCTCGGCGAGGCCGGCGGCGAGCACCTCCCCCATGGCCTGGGCGCGCTCGACCAGACGCTCGCGCTCGAGGATCTCGAGGGCCTTCGCGCCGGCTGCGCAGGCGACCGGGTGGCCGCCAAACGTCAGGCCGTGGACGAAGCGCCCGGAGCCGCGCTTCACGGCGTCGTGCACGCGGTCGGTGGCGACGACCGCCCCCAAGGGCGCGTACCCGCCGGAGATCCCCTTGGCGCAGGTCACGAGGTCGGGCGCCGCATCGTGGTGCTCCATGCCGAGCATCCGCCCCGTACGGCCGAAGCCCGTCATGACCTCGTCCGCGACGAGGAGCATGCCGTGCTCGTCGCACAGCCGCCGAAGCGCCGCGACGTATCCCGGGTGGGGCACCGCCGCGGAGGCGGCCGAGCCGGAGACCGGCTCGAGGATCATTGCCGCCATCGTCTCGGGGCCGGCGCGCTCGATCGCCGCCCGCACGGCGCCGACGCACCGGCACTCGCCTCCCGCCTTGGCGCCGGGGCAGGCGGGCGACGGGCCGTCGGCGTGGACGAACGCCGGGCTGAGGAGCGGATCGTAGGGGGCGCGCCGGGCGAGATGGCCGGAGGCCGAGAGGGCGCCCAGGGTGTTGCCGTGGTACGAGGGCCAGAGCGCGAGCACCCGGAAGCGCGCGCCCTGCCCGAGCTCGAGGAAGTACTGGCGACAGAGCTTGAGGGCGGTCTCCACCGCCTCGGAGCCGCCGCTCACGGGATAGGTGTGCCGAAGGCCAGACGGCAGGAGGGCGGCCACACGCGCCGCGAGCTCCTCCTGGGCGGCCGACGTGAAGCGCAGCGTGTGCGCGAACGCGACGCGCTCTGCCTGCTCCGCCATGGCCCGGGCGATCTCCCGCCGGCCGTGCCCGAGGTTCGCGACGAGCGCGCCGGAGGCGCCGTCGAGGTAGCGCCTCCCGTCCGTGTCCCACAGGTAGATGCCCTCGCCGTGGTCGATCATCGGGTACCGAAGCGCGGGTGCGCGGTAAAAGACGTCCGTCACACTCCCACCTCCGCGCCGGCGGTCGAGGCACGCAGCTCGGCCAGGACCGCCAGCTCGCCTGGGGTCGGGGGGTCGACCGCCCCGAGGCGCGCCGCTACCCGCACGGGCCAGCCGGTGGCGGCGCGGACCTCGTCCAGCGTCGCGCCGGGGCGCAGCGCGCGAAGGCGCATCTCGCCCGAATCGTCGAAGTCGAAGAGGCCCAGGTCCGTAACCACGTGGCTTGGCCCGCCGCCGTCCGGCCGCCGGCCCTCCGGCGGGTGGCCGGGTGAGGTGACGAAGTCGACGCGGGCGGGAAAGCGCCGCCGGTCCTGGGGCATCACGACGATCACCCGCCGTGCGAACGAGGCGATGTCGGCCGCCCCGCCCGATCCGGCCAGGCGCACGGCCGGCCGCTCGTAGGCGCCGATCACGGTCGAGTTCAGGTTTCCGCGTCGGTCGACCTGGGCGCCGCCCAGAAAGCCCACGTCGATCCAGCCCGTCTGCAGGTACTGCCCGAACAGGTCGGCCATCGGCAGGACGGCCAGGGCGTCCCGCACCACGGCCGGATCGCCGATCGAGAGAGGCAGCTCCCGCGGCCGGGCGTCGATCACGCCCGACTCGTACACGAGCGTGAGGCGCGGGGCGTGCAGGCGCTTGGCCAGGTTGGCGGCGATGTTCGGCGCCCCCACGCCCACGAGCACGCGCTCGCCGTCCCGCAGGAGCCGGGCGGCGCCGATCGCCATCCAGTCAGGGCCGGAGATCGCGCTCTGCACCGGCAGCGTCCTCCTCCAGCTGGCGCAGCCGCCCCGCCGGCAGCCGGTCCAGGTACTGCGGGTGGTCCTCGACCCCGTACACGTAGCGGTCGAGCCAGTCGGCCACGGCCGCGGGATCGCGCGCCAGGCGGTCCCACTCCAGGTAGAACGCGCGGTCGCGGTCGTAGAGGCCGAGGGCGTAGGAAGGATGCGCTCCCCACGGCACCACCGACAGCGTGTCGACGCGGAAGCCGGGGAGGAGCAGATGGGCGCTCTGGCGGCGAAGGTCGGCCGCCGGGCGCCGCTCCTCCACCGACACGAGCACGCGCCGCGCGGCCAGGGCCGCCTCGCGCATCTCGCCCAGAAGCCCCCATACGTACACGTTCCCGTCCTCGTCGGCGCAGTGCGCGTGCAGGAGCGTGACGTCCGGCGTGAGCGCCGGCACGACCGCCACCGCCTCCCCGCCGAACGGGCTCTCTACGGTCGGCCGCGGCCGTCGCCGCGTGAGGTCGTTGTCGAGGCTCCTGAGCGGCCAGAACGGCAGGCCGGCGGCGCCGGCCTGCAGGCGGGCCACCAGCTCGAAGTGGCTCCACTCGTCGAGCTCGATCTCGCCCCGCTCGGCGGCGCGGCGAAAGGCGGGAAGAAGGCCGACGCCGGGGTTGCCCGCGTAGCTGAACACGACGCGCTCGGCCACGCCGGCGGCGATCATCTGGTCGTACAGGAGGTCGGGCGTGGCCCGGCACAGGGTCAGGCGGCGGTAGCGCCGGCGGACGACCTCGTGCCCGAAGGCGAACGGGATCAGGTGGCTGAACCCCGCCAGGTAGAGCACCTGGCCGTCCGCCACGTGGCGCGCCACCGCCTCGCGCAGCTCGAGCCACTCAGCCATCGATGCCGGTTCGCGCGTAGCGCACCTTCTGGGTGATCGCCTGCGCCTCGAGGAAGAAGCCCATGTAGTCGGGTCCGCCCACCTTGGGGCCGGTGCCGGACAGCTTGTAGCCGCCGAACGGGTGCACCCCCGCCATCGCGCCGGTCGAGCTGCGGTTGAGGTAGAGGTTTCCGACGTAGAAGTGGGCGCGCACGTAGTCGAGCTCCGCCGGGTCGCGCGTGAAGGCGGCGCCGGTCAGCGCGTACGGCACGTCGTTGGCGATCGCCACCGCCCGCTCCAGGCTCGGCGCGCGCAGGACGGACACGAAGGGCCCGAAGATCTCCTCCTGGGCGATGGCCGCGCCGGGCTCGACGTCGTCCACCAGGGTCGGGGTGACACAGTGGCCGACGGACTCGTCGCGCTCGCCCCTCAGCACCACCCGCCCCTGCGAGGGCGCGAGGGCCATGTAGCGCTCCACCTTCTCCAGGGCGGCCCGGTTGATCAGGGGGCCGAAGGCCCGGTTGTCCGTCGCCTGGCCGCGGTCGGAGGCGATCCTGCGCACCTCCGCCTCGAGGGCGGCGACGAAGCGGTCGTGGACCCCCTCCGTCACGACGACGCGCGACGTGGCCGAGCACTTCTGCCCCTGGTAGCCCAGGGCGGCGCGCGCGGTCTCCGCCGCCGCCCACTCGAGCTCAGCCGCCTCCGTGACGATCGTCGCGTTCTTGCCGCCCATCTCGGTCATCACGCGCTTGAGGTGGCGCTGGCCGGGCGCCAGGGCGGCCGCCTTCTCGTACACGCGGGTGCCGACGTCGCGCGAGCCGACGAAGGCGACGAAGCGCACGTCGGGGTGGCGCACGAGGGCGTCGCCCGCCTCCGCGCCCGTGCCGGTCACCAGGTTGACCACGCCCGGCGGCAGGCCGGCCTCCTCCAGCACGTCGACGAGCTGGCTCGCGATCACCGAGGCCTCCTCCGCCGGCTTGAGCACCACGGCGTTGCCGGCCGCGACGGCCGCCACCACCATGCCCAGGGGGAGGGTGGACGGGAAGTTCCAGGGCGAGATCACCACCCCCACGCCGAGGGGGCGGTAGCGGTACTCGTTCATCTCGCTTGGGATCGGCTGGATCTCCCTGCCGCGCTGCCAGGCGAGGAGCTGGCGGGCGTTCCACTCGAAGTGGTCGATGGCCTCGGCCACCTCGCCGTCCCCCTGGCCGAAGTTCTTGCCGACCTCGAAGGCAAGCCAGGCCAGGAGCTCGCGCCGGCGCTGGCGCAGGATGTCCGCCGCGCGCAAGAGCGTGGCCGCGCGCTCCCACGGGTCGATGCGCGACCAGGCGGGGAAGGCCCGCCCGGCCGCCTCGACCGCCTGCGCCGCCTGGGCGGCGGAGGCCGCCGCGATCTCGCCCACGAGCTCGTCGGGAGCGCCGGGATTCATCGACCGGAGCGTCGTCGCGCCGGCCACGCGCTCGCCGCCGATGCGCAGGGGGTAGCGCCCGCCCAGGCGCGAGGCGACCATCGCCACCGCCTCGCGCATGCGCGCGGCCTCCGTCGGCGACGCGAGGTCGAGGAAGGGCTCGTTGGCAAACGGGGCAAGCGACATCCGCCCACCTCCCGGGACGACCCCTGATTGTCGCCCGTGTTTCGCTATGCTTAACTGGGATTACGCACTGTATCGTCGCGTTCGCCGGGACGCCCCGCCTCTCCTGCCTCGGGGCGGCGGGCAGGCGCCGCGCAGGGCCGCGACGCACCGAGGAGGGACAGATGGTGGACCTCGCCGAGCGCTACCGCCGGGCCTTTTCGCCCGTGATGCCGATGGAGACCGAGCTCGAGATCGAGCGGGGTGAGGGGTCGTACCTGATCGCGGCGGACGGGCGGCGCTACCTCGACCTTGCCACCGGCATCGCCGTGAACGCCGTCGGCTACGGTCATACGGGCGTCCAGGCGGCCATCGCCGAGCAGCTCGGGCGAAACCTCCACCTCTACCACGGCACGGGCTACCAGGAGGTCGTGGTCGCCTACGCCGAGGCGCTCCTGTCCCACTTCGAGGGCCAAAATCGCCTGTTCTTCGCCAACTCCGGCGCCGAGGCGGTCGAGGCGGCGATCAAGCTCGCCCGCTACACGACCGGCCGTCCCGCGCTCGTCGCGTTCCGCGGCGCCTTCCACGGCCGTACCCTGGGCGCCGTCAGCCTGACCGCCTCGGCGGCCCGCTACCGCTCGGCCTACGAGCCGCTCCTGCCGTCGGTCTACCACGTCGACTACCCCGCCCCCACCCGCCTCGGCCTCGACCCGGACGGGGCGCTTATGCACGTGCAGGCGCAGGTGCGCTCCCTCCTCGACACCGAGGTCGCGCCCGACCACGTCGCGGCCGTCGTCGTGGAGGCGATCCAGGGCGAGGGGGGATACGTCATCCCGCCCGACGGCTTCCTGCCGTGGCTCAGGGAGCTCAGCCGGGAGCACGGCATCCTCCTCGTCGCGGACGAGGTGCAGTCGGGCATGGGCCGCACCGGCCGCATGTCGGCGTACGAGCACACGGGCATCCGGCCGGACATCGTGGTGATGGGCAAGGCGGTGGGCGGCGGCC
>JAKASY010000072.1 GCA_021817625.1 Bacillota bacterium
CATCGTCCAGAGCTCGATGGACTACGGCTCGGTCATCCTCACCCTGGCCTCGCTCTCCTTCCTCGGCCTGGGCGCGCAGCCGCCGACGCCGGAGTGGGGCCTGCTCGTGTCGGAGGGCCGCAACTACGTGCTCAACGCCTGGTGGTACGTGAGCTTCCCCGGCCTCGCCATCTTCCTCGTCGTGGCCGCCCTGAACTTCGTCGGCGACGGCCTGCACGAGGCCCTCGACCCGCGCCGGGGGCAGCGCCTGTGAGCGCCGCCATGCAGCCGGCGGCGGAGGCGCACGGGCCGCTCCTCGCGTACGAGGGCCTGGAGGTGGCGGCGGGCGGGCGCCGGCTGCTGCGCCTCACGCGTCTCCAGGTCGACCGCGGCCAGGTGGTCGGCCTCGTGGGTGAGACCGGCTCCGGCAAGAGCCTGACCGCGCTCGCCGCGGTGGGCCTGTTCCCGTCGGCGGCGATGCGCATCACGGCCGGCAGCGTGCGCGTCGTCGGCCAGGAGGTGGCCGGGCGCCCCGAGCGCGAGGTCGCGCACCTGCGCGGCCGGCGCGTCGGCTTCGTGTTCCAGGACCCGCTCACGGCCCTGAACCCGGTGTTCCCCGTGGGCGAGCCGCTCACCCGGGTGCTTCGCCTGCACCTCGGCCTCACCGCCGCCCAGGCGCGCGCCGAGGCCGTCCTGCGCCTGCGCCAGGTGGAGCTGCCCGAGCCCGAGGCGATGCTGCGGCGCTATCCACACGAGCTCTCTGGCGGCCAGCGCCAGCGCGTCCTGATCGCCATCGCCCTGGCCGGGGACCCGCACCTGCTGCTCGCGGACGAGCCGACCACCGCCCTCGACGTCACCGTGCAGGCGGAGGTCATCGCCCTCCTCCTGCGCCTGCGCGCCGAGCGCGGCCTGGGCATCCTGTTCATCAGCCACAACCTCGCCCTGGTCGGGAAGATCGCCGACCGGGTGGCGGTGATGTACGCCGGCGACGTGGTCGAGGAGGGTGCGGCCGACGACATCCTGCGCCGTCCCCGCCACCCGTACACGCGCGCCCTCCTCGAGGCGGTGCCGCGCCTCGGGAGCGCCGCGCCGCCGCGCTCGGTCGCGGGCCGGCCGGCGTTTCGCGACGAGATCGCGGCCGGCTGCCCCTTCGCGCCGCGCTGCCCCCTGGCGGACGAGCGCTGCCGCGCCGAGGAGCCGCCGCTCGCCAAGGCCGACGCCGGCAGCGTGGCCTGCTGGAAGGCGGGTGAGGGCTCGTGAGCGCCCCCGCCGTAGCGCCCGCCCTGGTCGTCGGGCGCGGCCTCGTCAAGTCGTTTCGCGCCCGCGACCGGCGGGCGAGCGCGACCACCCTCGCCCTGGCCGGCGTCGACGTGCGCCTCGCCCCCGGCGAGGCGGTGGGCCTCGCGGGCGAGTCCGGAAGCGGCAAGACCACGCTCGGGCGCGTGCTCGTCGGCCTCGAGCGGCCCACCGCCGGCGTGGTGGAGGTCGCCGGACGGCCCGTGCGCGGCCTCGACCGCCGCGTCCAGATGGTGTTCCAGGATCCCACCTGGACCCTCGACCCGCGCCTGCCCGCGGCCGACGCCGTGCGCGAGGCGCTCGCCATGCGCCACGCCGACCCGGCCGAGGCCGAGGGCCTTCTGGCCGCGGTCGGCCTCACCGCGGACCTCGGCCGGCGCTACCCGCATGAGCTCTCGGGCGGGCAGCGCCAGCGCGTCGGCATCGCCCGCGCCCTCGCCGCCGACCCCCTCGCCCTGGTGCTGGACGAGCCCACCTCGGCCCTCGACGTGCTCGTCCAGGCCCAGATCCTCGACCTCCTGGCCGACCTTCGGCGCGAGCGCGGCCTGAGCTACCTCGTGATCTCCCACGACCTCTCCGTGCTGAGCGTCCTCACCGACCGCCTGATGGTCATGTACCGCGGGCGCGTCGTCGAGGAGGGGCCGACCGCGGAAGTCCTCGCCCGACCGCGCCATCCGTACACGCGCGCCCTCCTGCAGGCCGTGCCCGACCCCTCGCCCGACGTGCCCTGGCAGCCGCGCGCCCTGCCGGTGCGCGCGGCCGCGCCCGCCGGCTGCGCCTTCGCCGCCCGCTGCCCGCTCGCGGCGCCCGCCTGCGAGGCCGCCGTGCCGCCCTTGAGCGCCGACGGCGGCGCGTGGCCGGTCGCCTGCTTCGTCGCCCACGCGGGCGCCGCTACGCCCGACTCTGCCGCCCCCGCGCCGCCCGCCGGCGGCGCGAGCGAGGAGGAAACCGTCTAGAATGCCTACGGCCGTCCGAGTCGCCGTCGACATCGGCGGCACCTTCACCGATCTTGTCCTCGTGGGCGACGGAGCGCCCCGCCTGGCCAAGCGCTCGACGACGCCGGACGCGCTCGAGGAGGCCGTTCTCGCCACCATGGCGGACGCGGCCTCGCCCCCGGACGCCGCGTTCGTGCATGGCAGCACGGTCGTCGTGAACGCCGTGCTCGAGCGCAAGGGGGCGAGCGTCGGCCTCGTCCAGAGCAGGGGCTTTCGCGACACCCTGTTCATTGGCCGCACGGAGCGGCGTGACCTCTACAACCTGCGCTACCGCAAGCCCGAGCCCTTCACCCGGCGCGAGCGCGTGCTCGAGGTCGGCGGCCGCGTCGGCCCGAACGGGGAGGAGCGCGCGCCCCTCGACGAGGCGGCCGCGGACGCCCTCGCCGAGTGCCTCATGGCCCTCGGCGTCACGTCGGTCGCGCTCTCCCTGCACAACGCCTACGCCAACCCCGCCCACGAGCGCCGCCTGGCGGAGCTCCTCAGCGCGCGCCTGCCGGCGTCGGTGCCGATTACGCTCGGCAGCGACCTCTCCCGCGAGTGGCGCGAGTACGAGCGCACCCAGACGGCTGTCCTGTCCGCGTTCGTGCGACCGGTGGCGGAGAGCTACCTCGGCCGCCTCGAGGCGCGCCTAGAGGGGAGCGGCCAGCGCGGGCCGCGCGCGCTCCTGCACTCGGCGGGGGGCACCGTGGACTTCGCCGGCGGCCGGCGCGCACCGATCCAGCTCGTGGAGTCGGGCCCGGCGGGCGGCGTGATCGGTGCCCAGGCGCTGGGCGAGATGCTCGGCCTGGGCGACCTCGTCACCCTTGACGTCGGCGGCACCACGGCCAAGACGGCGCGCGTCGTGGGCGGCCGCGCGGCCATGCGGGGCGACTACGCGCTCGAGCGCACCGCGGTCTCGCCGGGCTACCCGCTCCTGGTTCCGACGATCGACCTCGTGGAGATCGGCGCCGGCGGCGGCAGCGTGATCGCCGTCGGCGCGGAGGGCGAGGTGCGCGTCGGGCCGGAGTCCGCGGGCGCCCGCCCCGGCCCCGCGGCGTACGGCCTCGGCGGCGAGCGGCCGACCGTTACGGACGTCCTCCTCCTGGCCGGGCGCATTGCCCCGGGCGTGTTTCTCGCCGGCGGCCTGCGTCTCGACCCGGCGCTCGCCCGCGCCGCCCTGGCGCCCGTCGCGGCCGCCCTCGGCGTCGACGTCGAGGCGGCGGCCATCGGCTGTTTGCGCGTGGCCCAGGCACGCATGGCCCAGGCCCTGCACCTGATCACCGTGGCGCGAGGCGACGACCCGCGCGACAGCGCGCTCTTCGCCTTCGGCGGCGGCGGGCCCGTGCATGCGGCAGAGCTCGCGGAGGAGATGGGCATGCGGCGGGTGGTGATCCCGCCCCTCGCCGGCGTCTTCTCCGCCTGGGGCATGGCGATCGCGCCGCCGCGCGTCGACCTCGCGCGCACGCTCGTCCTGCCGTGGCCGGACGGCGCGGGCGAGGCGGCGGCCGCGGCGCGCGCCCTTACCGTCGAGGCGCAACGCCGCCTCGCCGCCCAGGGCGTGGACGCGCCGGCCGTGACGGCGTCCCTCCAGGCCGACCTGCGCTACCGGGGCCAGGAGCACGCCGTGACGGTCGCCGCCCTGGACCTCGCGGACGCCGAGGGCGTGGCCGGCGCCTTCGCCCGCGCCCACGCCCGCCTCTACGGCTTCGCCCTCGAGGACGCCGAGCTGGAGCTCGTGGCCGTGCGCGTGGCCGCCCTCGGGCCGGCACCGGCGCGCGCCCTGCCGACCCCGCCGCCGGCCGCGTCGGCCGCGCCTGCCGCGGCCGGGCGGCGGCGCACCTACTTCGGGCGCGGCGGCTGGCAGGAGGTGCCCGTGTACGCCCAGGCGGCGCTCGCCCCCGGCCACGCGTTCGAGGGCCCCGCCCTGGTCGACGGCGCCACGGACACCGTGAGCGTGCCGCCGCTCTGGCGCCTGCGCGTCGGGCGGGCGGGGGAGCTTCACATCACGGCCGGGGAGGGCGGGCGATGAGCGAACGGACAGCGGACGGCCTCGACCCCTTCACCCTGACGATCGTGGAGGCGGCGCTCGAAGCGCTCTCCGAGGAGATGTTCGCCACCCTTCGGCGCACGAGCCAGAGCCCGCTCATCTACGAGGTCCTGGACTTCGCCACGGGCATCGCCGACGCGGACGGGCGCCTGGTCGTGCAGGGAAACGGCGTCACGGGCTTTCTCGCGAGCCTGTCGGGCGACATCGCCGAGAGCGTGCGCCGGCTCGGGCCGCTCGAGCCGGGCGACGTCGTGATCGCCAACGACCCCTACCGAGGCGGCGGCACGCACCTGAACGACGTGAGCCTCCTCATGCCGCTCTTCGGCGGCGGCGAGCGCCTCGGCTATGCCGCGGCCAAGGCGCACTGGACGGAGCTGGGCGGCGCCCAGGCCGGCGGCTGGTCGCCCGACAGCGCGGACGTCTACGCGGAGGGCCTGCGCTTCCCGTTCGTGCGCATCGCCCAGGGCGGCGTGTGGAACCAGGCGCTCGTGGAGAT
The DNA here is from genome assembly GCA_021817625.1 of Bacillota bacterium. Next base: position 4,793 of record JAKASY010000072.1, read on the forward strand.
GATCGGCGCCAACGTGCGCACGCCGGGCGCGACGCTCGCGGACATGAAGGCGCAGCGGGCGATCCTGGAGCTGGCGGACCGGCGCGTGGGGGAGCTGGCCGAGCGCTACAGCACGGCCGTCGTGCGCGAGGCGATGGCGCGGCGCCTTCGGCGCGACGAGGCGATGGCGCGGGCGGCGATCGCCGCGCTACGTCCGGGCGTGTACGAGGCGCGGGACGTGATCGACGAGACCGAGGGCCCGGGCTGCCCCATCCAGGTGCGCGTGACCGTCTCCGCCGATGCCGTGGAGGTCGACTTCACGGGCAGCGCTCCGGCGTCGCGTGAGAGCCTCAACGGCACGTGGCCGTCGCTCGTCGCCGGCGTGCGCACGGCCTACCGCTCCCTCTTCCCGCCCGGGCAGGTAAGCGACGGCCTGTTCGCGCCGCTGGTGGTGCGCTGCCCGCCGGGCACGGTGTTCACCGCCCAGGAGCCGACCGCCGTTTCGACCTACTGGGAGGCGTCCGACCACGCCACGGACCTGGTCTGGCGGGCGCTCGCGCCGGTGATGCCCGAGCGTTACCCGGCCGGTCACTCGCTGAGCGTGTGCGGCTACCTCCTGGCGCTCGAGGGCGAGCGCGGGCTTCAGATCGTGATCGAGCCCCAGGGCGGCGGCTGGGGCGCCGGGCCCGACGGCGACGGCGAGTCGGCGCTCGTGGCGGTCGGTGACGGCGAGACCTTTGCCATCCCCGCCGAGGTCATGGAGCGCCGCTTCCCGGTTGAGGTGGTGGAGTACGCCCTCGACGCGGACGTCCCGCCGGGGAGCGGCGCCGGCGCCTTCCGCGGCGGCCGCGGCATCCGGCGCACCCTGCGCATGGGCGCGCGCGGCACCCTGACCGCCGCCTTCGGCCGCTACCGCCACCCGCCTTGGGGCCTCAGCGGCGGGCGCGACGGCTCTCCCAACTACGTGCGCGTGCGCGGCCCGGGCGGCGAGGTGCGGGCGAAGGCCGGCCGGCTCGCGCGGGTGGCGCTTGCGCCCGGCGACGAAGTGGACCTCGTCACGGGCACGGGCGGCGGCTACGGCGACCCGCGCCGGCGCGAGCGCGAGCGCGTCGCGGCGGACGTGCGCGACGGCCTTGTGAGCGCGGACGAGGCGCGCGCGGTGTACGGCTGGGAGAAGGAAGACGAAGGCGGCGGGGAGGCCGGGCGCGGTGCGTAGGGTGACGAGGGCGGACATCGAGCCCATCGCGCGCGGCGCGGCGGTGCTCGGGGCGGGCGGCGGCGGCAACGCCTACCTGGCGACGGTGGCGCTCAGGCGGGCGCTCGGCGAGGACGGCGCGATCGAGGTCCTGTCGGTGGACGAGCTGCGACCGGGCAGCCTGGGCTGCGCCGTGTCCGGCATGGGCGCGCCCACCGTGAGCATCGAGCGCATCGACGCCGTCGCGGAGATGGCCGGGGCGGCGCGCGCCCTCGAGCGCTACGTGGGCCGGCCGTTCGACTATATCGCGATCGGCGAGATCGGCGGCGGCAACGCCATCGCCCCGCTCCTGTGCGGCCATGACATGGGCCTTCCCGTGGTGGACGCCGACCCCATGGGGCGGGCCTTCCCGGAGCTGCAGATGGACACGTTCATGATCGGCGGCGTCGACCCGTCCCCCCTCGCGGTGTACGACGGCAAGGGCGGCGCCGCCATCCTCACGGTGCCCGACGCGGTCACGGGCGAGCGCTTCGCGCGCGCCCTCACGTGGGCGATGGGCAGCTCCACGGCCCTCGCGCTGCCGGTGCTCACGGCCGAGCAGGTGCGCGCCCTCGCCATCCCCGGTACGCTCACGCTGGCGCAGCGCATGGGCGACGCCCTCACCCGCGCCCAGGCGCGGCACGAGGACCCGGTGGCGTGCCTGCGGGAGGTGGTGCCCGTCACCTCCCTGTTCGAGGGCAAGGTGGTCGACCTCGTGCGGCGGACGGTCGCCGGCTTCGCCCGGGGCGAGCTCGTGATCGAGGGCCTGGGCCAGGACAAGGGGGAGCGCCTGCGCATCGACTTCCAGAACGAGTTTCTCGTGGCGCGGCGCGAGGGTGAGGCAGGGGCGCTGTGCACCGTGCCCGACATCATCTCCCTCCTGGACGCGGAGTCGGGTCTGGCGGTGAGCACCGAGCTCATCCGCTACGGCCTGCGCCTGCGGGTGATCGCCATACCAGCGCCGCGCGAGCTCAGGACGGAGAAGGCCCTCGCGGTGATCGGGCCGGGCGCGTTCGGTTACGACGACCCGTACGTGCCGCTTGCGGGAGAGCTCCTGGGACGCAAGTGACTCCATGCCCGGGACGTAGCCGGCGCCCTGCACCACACGCCGCCACATGGCAGATCCCGTGGGCGGCGGTGGTGGGGACCGTTCACGTGCGCCGCCTGGGCTTGCCCGGGCACCCTCCATCCGCGGCCTAGGCGCAAGTTCGCGCCGAGCGTCAGCGGGCGGCTGGCGCTGCCCTCGCCGTCAGCTAAGGGCCTGCTGCGCCCGCAACTGGCTGCCAGCCAGGAAAGCTCGGCGACAAGTTGTGGCATGCTTGCGTTACGAATATCCATGATCTAGCGGAGTGCGCGGTCCGCTTCGCGGCCCTTGCACCCCAACCCGCCGAGCCGGCGAGGCTCGCAGCATAGCGCGACCGCTTGTGGTAGGCGCGGCTCGGATCCTGGCTGGGTAGGGAGAGCGGCATGTAGCGTCGTTCTCCCTTTTCTGGTAGGGCGGGGGCTGGGGGTGATTGCCATGAACATGGCCGAGATCCTCGAGCGCCACGTCACCCTCGAGGTGGCGTCGGTCGACCGCGTCTACCTTAACCTCTACGTCCCGTGGCTGCAGCAGCAGGACCACCGCAAAGTCCGTGACGGTAGCGCAGGCTGCGGGACGGACGGCCGGGCTGGCGGATATGGGTGAGGTATGGTAGGCCTGTGCCATGAGACAGGCAACGACAGAGCAGGTAG
>JAKASY010000073.1:0-2753 GCA_021817625.1 Bacillota bacterium
CCGGGTCGCGGGCCTGCGTGCCTACTTCATGTTCATCCTGGCAACCATGACCCTTCCGCTCCAGGTCATCGTCGTGCCGCTCTTCCTCACCGTGCAGGCCCTCGGCTGGCTCAACTCCTACGCGGCCTTGATCGTCCCGGGCCTCATGAGCGGCTTCGGCGTGTTCCTCATGCACCAGTTCCTGCAGGAGGTGCCGGACGAGATGCTCGCCGCCGCGCGGGTGGACGGCGCGAGCGAGCCGTTCATCCTTACGCGCATCGTCGTCCCGCTCGTGCGGCCAGCGCTCCTGACCCTCGGTCTCTTCAGCTTCATGGCGAGTTGGGATAGCTTCCTCTGGCCGCTGCTGGTCGTGTCGAACAACAGCCTCTACACGCTGCCGCTCGGCATCGCCTCCTTCGAGGGCATGTACACCACCCAGTACGGCCAGCTCATGGCCGTGGCGGTGTGCGCGATGCTGCCGATGTTGCTCATCTTCCTGGTGCTGCAGCGCCAATTCCTGCGCGGCCTCGTGATCGGGGGATTGAAGGGATGACCGGCGCCGACGGCCCCTGGCTCGGCATCGACGCCGGCGCCACCCATACCGAGGCCGTGGTGCTCTCGGACAGTCTGGTGATCTGGCGCGGATCGGCGGGCCCAGTCAACCATCTGGCCGGCGAGGCCGGCCGCCGGCGCATGACGCAAGCCTTCGGCTCGCTGGTCGCAGACCTCACCCCGGACCTGAGGCGCGTGATCGTCGCCGTGGCCGTGGGCCTAAGCGGTCTCGGCATCCCCGGCAAGGGCGAAGATGTCCGTGACATCTTCGCCGGCCTATTGCCCAACCGCCCGCTCTACCTCACCGATGACTTGGTCGCCGCGCTATGGGGCGCAACCGGGGGCGGTGACGGCATGATCCTCCTGTGCGGCACGGGATCGGCCGCGGTAGCCCGGTGCGGCGACCGTCTTGTCAGGGTCGGCGCGCGCGGCAGCCTGTTCAGCGACGATGGTAGCGCCTTTGCCGTTGGCCAGGCGGCCGTTCGGGCCGCCCTTCATGCCGTGGACGGCACGGGACCGGAGACGACTCTGGCCGCGGCGTTAACCGCGGCGACGGGGATGGACCGCGTCACGCAGATACCCCCGCGAGCGTTTGCCGAGGCTTGGGGCTCGGCGGAGGTGGCGCAGCTGGCGCGCGTGGTCGGCCGGGCCGCGGCCGAGGGCGACGAGGTAGCCGTCGCCATCCTCGAGGCGGCCGGAGCCGACCTGGGGCGCCTCGGAGCGGCCGCCCTATCAGCAGCCGGCAGGAACCTCACTGTCACCCGCGTCGGCCGCGGCTGGCAGGTGTCGCCGCTACTGTGGAGCACGGCGATGCGGCACATGCGCACCCTCACGGGTGGGGAGATCGAGACCAGCCCGCCTCGCGAGGACGCGGCCGCAGGGGTCGTCCGGTGGGCCCTAGCGGGCGGGCCCACCGCGGTGTAGCGGCAGCCACTGCCTGCCCGTCGTGCGCTTTGGCCGCTTGCCGTCACGGTCCCGTCCTGCATGAACGAGCACGTCCACGATGAGCGGGCCGCTGCACGGGCGCCCGCCGCGCTACGTGCCCTGCCGCCCCGTAAGGCGCCACAGCAGGGGCAGCAGGCCCGTCGCCAGGAGCATCTTCAGGACGTCGCCTGGAACAAAGGGGTACAGTCCGTCCACGAGGACGTGGCTGGCGCCGACGAAGCGTGCCAGCTCAAGCAGGCCGGGCGCGTACACGCACAGCTCGCCTATGAGGAACGCGCCAAGCGCCGTCCCGAGGCGGCGATCCCACCCGAGCTGGGCGAGTCGGCCGACGCCGTATGCGCAGACGATGCCACCCACCAGGTAGCCGCCGGACGGGCCGAGCACGACGGCGAGACCGTGGGCCTGGCCGGCGAAGAAGGGAAGGCCGGCCACCCCCATGAGGACGTAGAGGATCTGGGAGAGAGCGCCGCGGCGGCCGCCCAGGAAGGCGCCGCTCATCAGAAACGCGAGGGTCTGGCCCGTGATGGGCACCGGCGTGAACGCGAGGCGTATCTGCACCTGGGCAAGGGCGGCGGTGAACAGGCTGGCAGCCACGATCAGGACGGCGTCGCGCGCGACCGACCGTACGCCGACCCGGTCGACAATCGTCCCCGGATAGGCGAGAGCCTGCGCAGGGCGCATCGAAAGCCTCCTCTACTGTCGCTTGGGCTCGTGTGTCCCCGTCGAGTCCACGGTTTGTAGGTAAGCCTCCGACGGCTGATCGTGTCAACCCTCTTGCGGGCCGACAGCGTCTGCTCGCCGGCACTCCGCCTAGGATCACAGGCGCGCGCTGCGGCCATCTGCCGCTGCGTCGTCGAGCGGGGCCCGGCGGGCCGTGCGCCGCGGCTCGTCGACCACGGGGCGCGCACCACGTCCTCAGCCGTTGCGCACCCGTGCCTACGCGACACCTGATACGCCGATGTCCGGCAGCCCCGCAGCGTAGCTGACCGCGACGGTGACCACCAGCGCCGCCACGCTGCCGCCGACCACCTCGTGAACCAGGAGCACGAACGGGTCCAGGCCCGACGCCAGGAGGGCCACACCGATCACAACCTGAAGCGCATAGCCGCCGGCGACGAGCGCGACGAATCGCGGCAGGGCACGGCCCGCGCCACTCGCCAGCGCCATCAGCAGCGCACCCAGCGCGAGCGCGAGCAGGACGTGGGCGAGGACGATCAGGAGTCCCCCGCCCCCCGGCGTGCCGATCTGGCCAACGCAGGCCAGGCCACTACGGCACA
>JAKASY010000073.1:2763-7112 GCA_021817625.1 Bacillota bacterium
CTCACCCAGACGGCGCCGTCGCTCTCACCGAGCCCGATCGTCGCGATCAGAGCCGCCACAGCCGTCTCACTCACGCCATGCTCAGCAGCGACCGCGGCGGTGAGCGCGTCGCTGAGCCGTGGCCCGGTGACCGGCCCGGCCGCGGGCGTGCTGGGCGGCCGTCCGCAGCGACCTCGCTCCCGTGGCACGCGCCAGACCGGCCAGGACGCCGACCAAGGTGGCGGCGTCCGCCATGTGCACGGCCACGACCCAGGCCGGGAGGCTCAGCAGCACCGTCGCCATGCCAAGGAGAATCTCGAGCAGGATGAGCCCGCACGCGACGAGCGCCAGCCGCCATGCCGCGACCGAGGCCGGCGCCGGACCACGACGCGCGCGCCACGCGAGCACCGCGCATGCGGCCACGCCGACGCTGACGATCGCCGCCATCAGGCGATGCCCTGCCTCGATCCAGGCATGCACGTCGCCGATCGGCGGTACGAACGCGCTCTGGCAGAGCGGCCATTCGGCCCCGCAGCCCAGCCCCGAGTTGCTGGCCGTCACCAGCCCGCCAAGGGCCAAGAGCACAAAGGCGAAGGCCGCCGTCGCCGTGGCGACGAGGTGGAGAGCGGAGTTCCGGCTCGTCAACGCCATACCTGCCTCCCGCCCGCTCGTGGCTGTCGCGCGCGTCGATCCAGTTCTCCGTCATGCTAGTGCCGCCGTGGGTCCAAGCGCATGGGCCGAAAGTCCCTGGGCTCCGCCGTCGGCAGCAAGTACGCGTCCTCCGTTGCGGACGCCGCCGCAACGGTTGAGAGGTCTTCCCTCCATACGCCCAAGCAGCACGCCACGGCCCGCGTCGCGCCGGTCGAGCCACTGCGACCGGCGACGCCTGAAGGCCCTCGGTGCTTCGCGCGAGAGGGCTGAGAGGCTGCCCAGGCGAAGTCCGGAGCGCCGACACACAACGAAGGAGGCGCTCCCGACATGGCATCCACCGAGGCGACCCTCCCCAGCCCGTGGCTCGACGCGGCGCGCTCGATCCAGGACGAGCTCGTGGCTTGGCGCCGCCACCTGCACCGCCATCCCGAGGTGAGCTTCCAGGAGCACCAGACCACCGCATACCTCGCGGCCGAGGTGGAGCGCATGGGGCTCACGCCGACTCGCCGCACGCCGACCGGGCTCTGGCTCGACATCGACGGCGGCGCCGATGGCCCGCTCGTCCTCGTGCGCGCGGACATCGACGCCCTGCCCGTGAGGGAGGCCACCGGCCTTGCCTTCGCATCCGAGAACGATGGCGCCATGCACGCGTGCGGCCACGACACGCACATGGCGATGGCCCTTGGCGTCATCCGCCTTCTCGTTCAGCACCGAGAGCGCATCCACGGCCGTGTCCGGGTCCTCTTCCAGCCGGCGGAGGAGACGCCTCCCGGCGGCGCGCCCCAGATGATCGAGGCAGGCGTGCTCGAGGGCGTCGCGGCCGCGATCGGCCAGCACGTCTTCGCCCTGGGCAGCGAAGGCGTGCGGGAGACGGGCAGGGCGTACATCGCCTCCGGTCCGGTGATGGCCGCGTCCGGGCGCTTCTTCCTGAGCGTGCGGGGGCGCGGCGGCCACGGCAGCGCGCCGCACCTCTCGGTCGACGCCATCGCCGTCACGGGCGAGGTGATCGGCGCCCTGCAGCACATCGTCGCCCGCCACCTGGACCCGCAAAAGCCGGCGGTCGTCACCGTGGGCACCATCCACGGCGGCTTCAACCAGAACGTGATCGCGCCCGAGGTCGAGATGACCGGCACGGTCCGCACCTTCGACCCGGCGGTCGAAGAGCGCCTGGTCGAGCACATGCGCACGATCGTGACCCACACCGCGGCCGCCTTCGGCGGCGAGGCCGACCTGCGCTACGAGAAGGGCTATCCCGTCGTGGTGAACGACCCCGCCACCACCGCCGTCATGCGGGACGCCGCGGAGGCCGTGCTGGGCCAGCACGGTGTCGAGGACGCGACGCCGCTCATGGGATCCGAGGACTTCGCCTACTACGCGCACCAGGTGCCGAGCTCCTTTCTGTGGCTTGGAGCCGGCAACCCCGCGGTGCACCCGGTGGCCTCCAACCACGACCCGCACTTCGCGCCGGACGAGGCTGCACTGCCCCTCGGCGCGGCCATCCTCACGGACGCCGCCCTGCGCCTCCTGGAGCGCCACCGCTAGGTCCACCCCCACGGCGTGGACGCCAGCATGTCCCACGCGTGAGCGCGACATCGGGCGACCGTGCGCCAGCCGAGGGCATGCGAGGAGGGACGCGGCGTGCTCGTGCTGACGGACAAGGACATTGAGGCCTGTCTGCCCATGGGCGCGGCCGTGGCGGCCATGCGCTCGGCGTTCTTGAGCGAGGCCGCCGGCACCATGGTGTCGGAGCCACGACAGGGCTTCCGGGTCGGAGACGCAGGTCTCGTGTGGACGCCGGGCGGCTTCGTCGATCGGCAGACGATGGGCCTTCGCCTGTACGCGACGGGCGTGCCCCGAAGCGACCAGCTGGTGGCGCTCTGGGGCACGGCCACAGGCGAGTTGCGCTGCGTGGCGCTGGGGTCGCTCCTCGGCCGGCTTCGGACCGGCGCCATCGGTGGCGTCGCCATCGATGCGCTCGCGCGTCCAGATGCTACCGTGGTCGGTGTCATCGGGTTCGGCCAGCAGGCGTGGCAGCAGGTCGAGGCGGCGCTCGCCGTGCGCCCGATTCGGCGCGTGCAGGCCTACCGGCGCGATCGCGCCGAGCTGGAGCGCCAGGTCGCCCTGGGGGCGGAGCGCTGGGGCCTCGAGGTGGTCGCCTGTGCCGACGCCCGAGAAGCGGCCGGCGGTGCCGACATCGTCGTCACGGCCACGAATGCCTCGCTGCCGGTCGTGCGCGCTGCCTGGCTCGAGCCCGGAGCCCACGTGAACGCGCTCGGGCCCAAGTACGCCGGTGCCAACGAGATCGACCTGGACCTCGCGGAGGCGGCGTCCACCATCGCCTGCGACTTCCCCGACCAGTACAGGAGGGAGAGCGATTTCTTCCTCCACGCCACGAGCCACATGGCGCGCATGGTGCGGCTGTCCGACCTCGTCGCGCGGCCCGTGCGCCGGTCCGCGTCGGATGTCACGCTCTTTCTGTCGCACGGCTTGGCAGGGACCGAGGTGCGCCTCCTCGAGGAGGCGCAAGCGCGCGCCGCCGCCCTGGGTCTTGGCATGAGCGTGGCCCTGGGGCCACGGTGACGCGGATGGGGTGGCCGCGCCTCGCGCGCGCGGGCTGCCCTCACCCAGTAGGATTCGAACCTACAACTCCGGAGGCCGCGCCTCGCGCGCGCGGGCTGCCCAGACCGTCAGCGCTGGCGCCACGCAAGGAGCGAGGCGAGCGCCAGGACAAGGGCCGACGCCGCCAGGCCTGGCCGCACGCCGCCCAGGCGGTCGGCGCTCGCCCCGAGGAGAGCCGGCCCTGCCGCCTGCCCGGCCGCGAACAGGGCAGTGCCCACGCCCAGCGCGTGCGGCCAAGCCGTGTCCGGCAGGCGCCGGCGCACCGCCTGCGCGAAGGCCGCGCTCACGCTCAGGAACACCGCTCCGAACAGCGCCGCTGACGCCACGAGAGCCATGGGCCGCACGGTCAGGGCTGCAATGGCCGTGGCCACCGCCAGCAGAGAGAGCAGCGCGACGAGGGTCGCCCGCTCGGCCCGACTGACGGCGCGCGCCCAGAGCCATGGGGAGGCCGTGGCTGCGGTCGCTAGCGCTGCCCACAGGAGGAGGACGACGCCAGCGCCGGCGTCAGCCGCCGTCGCCTCGGCCACGATGAACGTCACGTAGCCCGAGTAGCCGAGGCCGTAGAGGGCGAACGCCGCGAGCGCCCAGCCCACCGCAAGGAGGGCTGGGCGCGTAACCGGGGCGCGCACCACCGGAGCGACGGCCGCCCGCGCCGCCATGGCCGCACCGATGGCGCAAAGGCCGGACACGACGCCAAGCGCCAGCCAGCCGAGCCGCCAGGCGCCTGGCCCACCGCTCAGCGCCATCGGTACCGCGAGCGCCGTGAGCGCGATCCCCGGTCCCGCGCCGGCGAAGTAGAGCCCGAGCGCGAGGCCGGGAGAGTCGTATCTATCCGCCAGGCGCGCTGCAAGCGCCGCGCCCGTGACGTACACCACGCCAAGCGCCAGCCCGTTCCCCAGGCGCAGGGCGAAGAGCAGGGCGTACGCGCTCGCGGCCCCGGTGGCGAGCAGGGACAGTGCCCCGAGCGTAAGCGCCGAGGCGAACGCGCGCCTCGCCCCAAGGACCCGCTCGAGGCTCGCCGCGCCGGCCGCGCCCGCCAGGTAGCCGAGGCCGCTGGCCGTGGCCAGGGCCCCGGCCTGCCCGTATGTCCAGTGCAGGTC
>JAKASY010000073.1:7122-7724 GCA_021817625.1 Bacillota bacterium
AGGAAGAAATCGCTCTCCCTCCAGTGCAGGTCCCGCTGCATCCAGGGCAGCAGGATCGTGTAGCCGAAGCGCCCGAGGGCGATGGCCGTCGTCGCCAGGCCGAGCGCGGCCGCGGTGGCGAGGCTGCCGGACGGGCGCTGCGAAGGCGCCTCCCGCCGTAGGCCTTGCCGCACCCCAGGGCGGTCCACGTCGACCCTAGAGGTCGAGCGCCAGCACCTGGCCCACCAGATCGTGGCCGAAGCTGTGATGGCGCTCCGACTCGATCTCCCGGAAGCCGGCACGATCGTAGATGCGCCTTGCGCCGGTGAGGACGTCGTTCGTCCACAGGCGCAGCTCCTTGTAGCCGGCCGCGCGTGCGAAGCGGATGCACTCCTCGACGAGCCGGGTGCCGACGCCCAGCCCCCGGGCCCTGGGCTCCACCAGGAGCAGACGCAGCTGCGCGGTCCGTTCGTCCCGCCGCACGCACAGCACGCTCCCAGCGGGCTCCCCGTCCACCTCGGCGATCCACGCGGCCTCGCACTGCGGGTCGTGCTGGGCGGCGTAGTCGGCAACGATGCGCGCGACGAGGGCCTCGAAGGACGCGTCCCAGCCGTACTCCCCTG
>JAKASY010000074.1 GCA_021817625.1 Bacillota bacterium
TCCTCGCCCTCGCTGAGCGAGCTCTCCGGCACGCCCTTCGCCGTCGCCTTGGCCCTCGCGCCGGCACCGCCGACGCTGACCTCTACGCCCGTTACGGTGGGCGGCGTGAGCGCGCAGGTCGTCGGCGACCTGGGCTACAACCCCATAACAGCCATCGAGGGCGGCATGTACGCGGGCTACGTGGAGGAGCGCGCCGCCATCGAGGCGGGGGCGTCGTTCGCCGGCGAGGGCATCGACTCCAGCTATCTGGCCGACATCCTGTCAGGGGACGGCGTGGGCCTGCAGGAGCACGTCTCGGCCATCCAGCAGGGACAGTTTGCCGCCCTGTACCAGAGGCTGGGGATCATTCCGACCTGGACCGGTACCGTCGTGACGCCGACCCAGGCGGTCGCGGCCCTGGTCAAGGCGGGCGCTCCCGCCCTGGCGATCGAGAACTACCTCGTCCAGATCGACGGGTTCGGCTGGACGACCGCGCAGGCGGTGGCGTCGGGGAGCCCGACGTCCTACGCGGCCCCCTAGGGCTGAGGCGGCTCTGCGGCGTTGTGCGGGCGTGACGGTTCCGCCCCGGCCGACTCGTAGCGTGCTGACAGCCTGCTCGGCACAGAGCGGAGGAGGCGCATCGGATGAGCTGCCAGGGTCGCGCTTGCCAGGGTCGGCCCGCCTCGGGGCCGCTTCCGCCGCCACCGCTGGGCGAGCTGACCGTCGGCCTGGCGCGGCTGGCCGCGATTCTGACGGCGAACGATCTCGGACTCTTCGAGGCGCTTGGCCGGGGCCCGTGCGATGAGGCGGCGCTGGCCAGGCGCCTGGGCGCGTCGCGGGCAGGCGTTACGGCGCTCCTCGACGTGCTGGGCACGGCCGGCTACGTGGAGCGGGCGGCTGGCGGCTGGCAAAACGCGCCAGTAGCCCGGGCCTGGCTGACGCCCGAAAGCGTGGTGGACTACCGGCCGGGTCTGGCGTGGGGGGCCGAGGTCTGGCGCCTGCTCGCGGAGTTGCCGTCCGCCGTCCGGCGGGGAAGCCCCGCCCGAACGATGTACCAGCTCATGTCGGAGCGGCCGGAGCTCGGCCGGACGTTCGCCCGCTACATGCGCGCGACAGCGACGCTTGAGATGTCTCGGATCGTCGACCTGGTGAGCCTGCCGGCACAGGCGCGCCGCCTACTCGACCTCGGGGGCTCCCACGGCCTTTACAGCGTTGGATTTCTGCGGCGCTATCCGAACCTCACCGCGACGGTCGCGGACCTGCCCGTGGCGCTTGCGCAAGCCGAGGAGACGAATCGGACGGAGCCCGAGGGCGGGCGCCTGCGTCTTTGGGCGCGCGACTACCTCACCGAGGATCTCGGCAGCGGCTGGGACGTCGTCCTGGCGTTCAGCCTTCTTCACAATCATACGGCCTCGGACAACCGCCTCCTCTTGGCCAAAGTCGCGCAGGCGCTCAAGCCCGGCGGGATCCTGATCGTGCGGGACTTCCTGCGCAATGGCGGCCCGGACGCCTTCCACGCCGCGTTTAGCCTGCTCATGTTCAACCAGAACGGCACGCGCACCTACGGGTCAGACGAGGTGGCGCTTTGGCTGGGCGAGGCGGGCCTGCATCTCCTGTATCGTCACGAGCTCGGCGCAGGTCCGGGCAGCGTGCTGACCGCCATCCGCCGCGACTGACGTATGCCTTTCGGGCACGGCCCTTGCGGCGCGGGCGAGGGCGGGACCGGCCGCGAGGACTGGGCATCTGTCCGGAGCCACGCCCAGATGCCCGACGGCGTCACACGCTGGCGTTCGGTCGCGGAAGAGAGGCTGTGCCTTCGTCCTGAGTTGGGTCCGCAGGCGGCTGCGAGGCCGGTGCGTCGTGCGGCGCAAGGCCCTTCTACCTCATGGAGGACGCAAGACGGCCAGGACTGCTCTCCGCAGCGCGTCAGCTACGCTGCGGACAGCGGGCCTGGCCAAGCCATCCCGCTCTTGGAACTGGGTACCCTTCCCCAGCGGCCGATGGCGGCCGGGAGCCCCCGCACAGCCGTACGGACGGCCGTCACATCGGTGTCTTTGCAGATGGGACGCCCTTCAGGACGCCACCCAGGCGGAAATCAGCCTCCGGCCCGCCGCGGCCACACAGGGGCACGGTCGGCAAACCGCAAGATCGGCGTTGGGCGTACCTAGCCGGGGTGCTGGCGCCCGGCGCTGTAGATCGGCATGTTGGGCTCCCCCTTCTCGGCCCAAAAGCCTAATCGCGCCAGGCCAGGCCTGATCCGCGCCGTCGAGAAGTCTTCCCGGAACGAGTGGCTGAAGTTACCGGAATGCCACTTGATCTCGCTCACACTACCGCCGCCCCGGCGGACATCGACCGAATCCGCCACGCCGTAAGGCTCCGCCGATCTGCCTCACAGGCCCAGCTTTGCCTCTAGGACGCGGAAAAGTCGACTCCGCCCATGGGGGCACGTAAGGTTGACTATCGCGGTGCCGATGATCACCGCCCCGACCGTGCTGAGCGCCGTGCTCATCTGGCTCGGCATGCGCAGGGCGGACTCGCGCACCATCTCGAACACGCCGAACATCAGAAGGACCTCGACCTGGGGCGGGAAGGGCAGGTTCTCGCGCGAGCCCGCCACGGTCCACAGCAGGCGCGTCGGCATGAAGTCGGGATTTACCTCGCTCAGGGCGATGTACAGGGCCGGCGCGTACAGCGCGACCAGAAAGGCCACAAGGCGCACGACGCGGTCGAGCGTCGGCCCCCAGAACTGCGCCTCGTAGTCCTGCGAGGTGCGGTAGAAGTCGACGAACGTGGCCGGCACAATGAGCGCGAAGGGCGAGTTCGCCACGAGGATCGCCACCTTGCCCTGCGTCACCTCGCGTACCGCGAAGTCGACGCGCGGCGTCTGGCGCACGAGCGGAAAGGGCGACCAACGGTGCTCGCGCAGGGTGGACGAGAGGCGGGAGACGCTGATCACGGTCGCGTCCCGCATCGCCTGCAGGCGGCGTTTCACGGCGTGCACGATCGCGGGGTTCGTCACGCCGTCGATGTAGACGATCACCGCCTGCGTGCCGGTGAGCTTGCCAAACGTCATCATCTCGAAGCGAAGGGCGGGCGACTGCACGTAGCGCCTGAGCTGGTTCATGTGGGTCAGGAGGACCTCGTTGAAGCCCTCGTGGCTGCCCAGGATCGAGCGCTCGACGTCGGTCTTTTCGACCGCGCGCGCGGGAAACTTCACCGTGTCGAGCACGATCGCCCGGTCGGCGCCCTCCACCAGCACGACCGTGTTGCCGCTGATGGCGCTCGAGATGATCTTGGGCCACGCGCGCTCGTAGCTCACGTGGCCAACCGAAAGCCACTGCGCCAGCGCCTGCGCGCGCCTGTCCCGGGGCGCGTCGAGATCCTCCGGCCGCACCCGCTCGGCCAGGAGCATGAGGTCCTGATCGACCATCTGGTTGTCCGCCAGGCCGTCCACGAACACGCACAGGGCCGGGAGGCCCCGCTCGCCGCCCAAGCGGAAGGGGCGGACGACGATGTCCGGCGAGGAGCCGATCCCCGCCATGATGCGCGTCTTCGCCGCCGCCACCCGACCGTCGTAGCGCTTGGTACTCCCCGCTCTCAGGCTCCTCTGCAGGGCGCCGATGCGTAGGCGGAGGGATTTCGCCCGAGAGACGAGGGCCATGAGCTGGCCCGCGGTCTTCTCCGGCCGCGTCTCCGCCACGCTGCCGGGCGTGCGTGCGATACCCTGCTGGCGCCTGTCCCCGGCCACCCTAGCGCGTCAGGTGCGGGTCGCCCAGGTGCCAGTCGACGGGGCAGAGCTCGCCGCTCCGGAGCGCGTCGAGGACGCGCAGGAGCTCGTCCACGCTGCGCCCGACGCTGGCGTCGTGCACGAGGCACAGGCGAACGAGGCCCTCGGGGTCGATGATCACGGTCGCCCGCTGGCTCGTACCGTCCGACTCGTCGAGAACGCCGTACGCGCGGCTCATGTCCAGTCGCCGGTCGCTCGCCATGGCGAACGGCATCGAGCCGATGCCGCCGCGGTCGGGCGCCGTCTCCGTCCAGGCGAGATGGCTGTACACGCTGTCGGTGGAGACCAGGAGGGCCTCGGCCTCGCGCCTGCGCAGCTCGTCGGCGCGCGCGGCGAGCGCCCGCAGCTCGGTCGGGCAGACGAACGTGAAGTCGCCCGGGTAGAAGAACAGCACAAGCCAGCGCCCGCGGAAGTCCTCGAGGCGCGCCTCCCCATCGGGCCGGCCGTCCCGCAGGGCGGGCAGCCGGAAGGCGGGCGCGCTCAGGCCAACCAACGACATGGCATCCCATCCCTTCGCGTCAGTGGCGGTGTTTGCGGCGACTCACCGCCGGACGCATGTCCCAGCGGCGCTCCACCGCCGTACGGTCGACCTGCGGCGGCGGCAGGAGCGGGTGCGTGCGCGCGAAGGCGGCGACGCCGCGCGCGATCGCCTCGGCCATGTCGCGGCGGTAGGCCTCTGTCTCGAGGAGCGCACGCTCCCGCGGGTTCGTGAGAAAGCCGAGCTCCACGGTCACGGCCGGCACGTTCGGCTGGGCGACCAGGACGAAGTGGTCGGCGGCCATGGGCGTGAACGGGCGCGAGCGGAAGGCGTCGAGCGAGTGCTGGATGCTCCCTGCCAGGGCCTTCTGGATGTCCGAGCCGCGTCCGTAGTAGGTGCGCGGGCCCCTCACCGACGGGTCGGAGTAGTGGTCGCAGTGAAGCGAAAGGAAGAGGCTCTCGCGACGCCGCGCCGCGTCGAGCACGCGGTCGCGCAGGTTCTGCCGACACGAGTGGAACGGGAGGCCGCTCGTCCCGACGTAGCGGACACCCATGTCGATCGGTCCGCGCACCCACACGGGACGGCAGCCCACGCCGCGCGTGAGCACGACGCGGTAGCCGTGGCGCCGGAGCACGGCCGCCAGGGTGAGGGCCATCTTGAGGTTCACCTCGTCCTCTCGCACGCCCCCATGGCGAGCGCCGCTGTCCTTGCCGCCATGGCCGGGGTCGATGACGACCACCGGCGCCGGCCGCAGCACGTTGCTCGAGCGCGCCACAGGGGCCGCTCGCAGCGATGCGGTGAGGGCGAGGGCGGCGAGGACCATGGGCATACCTCCCGCCCCGTAGCCTGCCCTGACAGCGCCCTCCGCCATGTCGGCCGCGGGCGGCGACCGGCCCAGGGAACGGGCCGCCGCTCTCGCGCCCTAGTCGCCGCCGCCGGCGGGCACACTCGCACGCCTTGCCGCCGGGGACAGGAGGGCGCTGGGGCACGGGACCCGGTGCGGGCAGATCCTCCTCGGTCGCGATGTAGCGACCGCCACGAAGGAGGGAGACGACCGCGGCCACGACAGACATCACGAGCGAGAACACGAAGACGGTGCGCAGGGCCACCATGAACGGGCCGCTGATCGCTCGCCGACGAGCCGGGCGGCCCTCGCCAGCGGCATGGCGTGCAGCACGGCGGCCGGCACCAGGTGGGCCATCGGGTTGTAGCCGAGGAGGGCGGCGAACAGCGTGGCCGTCGGCGGCAGGCGGGCGGGAGCCAGATTCCCTGCAGCCAGATGACGATCAGGAACTGCAGGCCGCCCCGCCCGACGGAGGCGAGGAAGCCGCTCAGGTTGCCGGCCAGGAAGGTACGGATGCGGAACAGCCCGAGGTGGAAGAGCGGCGGCGCACGACCGACGCGGCCGTGCGCGGGCCGGGTGCTCGCAGGCGCCGCGAGAAGCATCGGGACGTGACGGGCCATCGCTGTTCCCCCGTGGCCCTCGCGAGGCGCGCGCCGAGGGGGCGACAGCGCGACGGCTATGCTGGGTGGGCGAAGCCTGCGCGGCGAGTGAGGGCCGGAGATGCGGCGGCAGGTAAGGGGACGACCGGCGCCGCTTGGCGCCGGCCGTCCCACGGGCGGGCGTCCCTACCGCCGCTTGCCGATCAGGTGCAGGGCCGGCGCGGGCACCTCGTTCGCCGTCGGCAGGCTGAGCCAGCCGCGCGCCTCGCACGCCTCCGCCACGCGGTGCACGGCGATCACGTACGACGCCTCGCGCATCGTCAGGCTGCGCTCCTCCTTCATGTCGTACACGTGCCGGAAGGCGGCGATCATGAGCTCCTGGAGGCGGCTGTTAACCTCGCGCTCGGTCCAGTAGAACCCCTGCGTGTTCTGCACCCACTCGAAGTAGGACACGGTCACGCCGCCGGCGTTGCACAGGATGTCGGGGATGGTGAAGATGCCCCGCTGGTGGAGGATGTCGTCGCCATCCGGGGTGGTCGGCCCGTTCGCCGCCTCGGCGATGATCTTGGCCTTCACCGTGCGCGCCACGGTCGACGTGATCTGGTTCTCGAGAGCGGCCGGCACGAGCACGTCGACGCCTAGGCCGAACAGCTCCTCCGTGCCTATGTCGCGGCTGCCGGGAAAGCCGCGCACGCTGCCGGTGCGGTGGGCGTACTTGAGGAGTTCCGGGACATCCAGCCCGTCCGTGTTCACGGCGCCGCCCCGAACGTCCTCCACGGCCACCACCTTGACCCCGCTCTCGTGCAGGAACTCGGCGGTGTGCGAGCCGACGTTGCCGAATCCCTGGATGGCCGCGGTGCACTTCCCGGGCTCGAGCCCAAGGCGCGCCATCGCCTCGAGGATCGTGTAGACGACGCCGCGGCCGGTCGCCTCCTCGCGCCCGGCGCTGCCGCCAAGAACGAGCGGCTTGCCCGTGATGAACCCGGGCGTGTTCTGCCCGCGCACGCGGTCGTACTCGTCGAGCATCCAGCCCATGACGCGCGGGTTGGTGTTCACGTCCGGCGCCGGGATGTCGAGCTCCGGCCCGAGCACGGCCGCCAGGCGCCGCACGTAGCCGCGCGACAGCTCCTCGAGCTCGCGCGCCGACAGCTCGCTCGGGTTGCACACCACGCCGCCCTTGGCGCCGCCGTAGGGTAGGCCCATGACCGCCGTCTTGAAGGTCATCCACATGCTGAGGCCCTTGACCTCGTCCACGGTCACGTCGGGATGGAAGCGGATGCCGCCCTTCGTCGGCCCGATCGCGTCGGTGTGCTGGGCGCGGTAGCCCAAGAACGTCGTGAGGCGGCCGTCGTCCCGGTGCACCGGGATGGCCACCTCCACCACCCGCATTGGCTCCTTGAGGAACTCGTACACGTCGTCCCCGAGCTGAAGGTTGTCGACCGCGGCCTTGAGCTGACCCTGGACGATCCGGAACGGATTGGTCAAATCCCGGCTCTTGACCCCCACTGCCATCTGCACGGCCTCCTTCGGGCTGTGCCTCGGCGGCGCTCGCCGTCTCGGCTCGCTAGGAACGCAGGGTCCCGCCCAAGGCGCTCAGGGCGTCGCGCACCGCCTGGTGCACGGGGTCGACCTCTTCCTCCCGGAGCGTACGGTCGGGCGCGCGGTAGCGTACGCGCAACGCCAGACTTCGCGCCTCCGCCGGGACGCCCTGACCGCGGTAGACATCGAACACGCGCACATCCTCGAGCCACGGGCCACCGGCCCCGCGCACGGCGGCCAGCACGCTGGCCGCCGGCACCCGGTCCGAAAGGACGACCGCAACGTCGCGCGAGACGGCCGGAAACCGGGGAGGCTGCTCGGGCGGGCGCACGCCGATGCGCGGGCCGCCGTCAAGCCACCATTGCCAGTATATCACCGGGCCTCGCAGGTCAAGCGCCGCTGCGAGCGCCGGGTGGAGCTCGCCAAGGACGCCCAGGCGCTCGCCCCCGGCGCCCTCGATGCACGCGCTCCGCCCCGGGTGCAGAC
>JAKASY010000075.1 GCA_021817625.1 Bacillota bacterium
CTCCATCTGCAGGTTGTTGCCGCCGCCGGCGATCGCCGCCTCGGGCGCGCCGAAGCTCATGGACATGACGTTGCCGAGGTGGTTCTGCACGGCGTAGCTCTCCGCGTTGTTCAGGGCGTTGCCGGCGTTGGAGGGCGCGACCACGAGGTCAATGGTGGCGTCGGGGGCGATGGCGTGCGACCACGTCACGTCGAGCGTGGTCTCCTCCGCCCAGCCTACCTCGTTGGCGCTTTGGGGATTGAACGTCACCTGGCCAAGCGGATAGATGATGTTCAGGGTCGGTGCCGGCAGGCCGAAGGTCTGGTCGAAGGTCGCGAGGTCCTGCCGGATGGTGGGGCTACCGAAGGCGTCGACGATGACGATCGTCTGGCCGGCGCCCGTGTAGCCTTGCGGCACGTCGTACGCGGCGCGGATGTCCTGCGGTGTGTAGCAGCCCAGGCCAAAGTCCTTGATGCACTGGCTGTCCGTGGGAAGGCCGCTCGCCGGGCTCGCCGCGAGGGCGAACACGTGCGGCGGGTTCGCCGTGTAGACGATGTCGCTGCTCGTGCCGCTGGCGGCGCTTACGGGCGAGAGCGCCGTCGCAGCGGCGGCGATCACGGCGCCGACAATTGGGGCCAGCGTTCGGATGTGCATGGTCCACCTCCATCCAGGGCTTCTGCTTTCTTCCTTCGCCTGGGTCTTTCACCCTCTGGGGGCGAGTCCCTGCGTCGCCTGAAGATCGCCACCAGGTTCAAGGGCGCGCGCGGCCCGCATACTCGAACCTCACGGACAGTCCCCTTCCATCGCGGGAAGCGCTCGCGGGCCCGGCCGATCAGCCGGCGCCCGGACCGGGTGGGCTTGAACGCACGTTCAGCTGGGCGCAGTCGGGCCGCGCGACCATGATCGCGGTGGCGGCGTTCCATGGGCGTCCCGTTCGACCGAAGCGGTGCCCCTTGCGCCGCCGGACGGCCCGCCGGGCCGCGGGAGGCCTTGGACTTGCCGTCTGATGCGCCACCGCGCAGGGGGCGCCGGGGCCGCGTCGAACGCCGTCCCACATGCCGCACGGGCTGTCGGGAGCATGGAGGCGCATTGCGCGCCGCGGGGAGGCAGCGAGCGAGGATGATGCCGAAAGCCGCCGATCGCCTGGTCGTCCAGGTCGTGATTGACAACGTGACCGACTCGCAGTCCAGCCGGCCCGTCTGGGCCGAGCCCGAGTGGGCGGTACTGCAGCAGGCCGGCATGGGCGAGATGCGGGGCGACCGGCTGCTCGCCGCGCACCACGGCCTCTCCCTCTGGATCCGAGCGGAGGGCGCCGGCGGCCACGGCACGCTGCTCCTGGACGGCGGCCCGGACGGGGCGGGCATCGAGCGCAACGTGCCACGCCTCGGCCTGCGGCTGGGCGAGGTCGACGATGTCGTGCTCAGCCACGGCCACTTCGACCATGGACAGGGCCTCACCGCCGCCATTCGCATGACGCACGAGGAGAGCGGGCGGCGCGTTCCCCTCCACCTGCACCCGGGCATGTTCCGGCCGCGCGGCATCCGCCAGCCATCCGGCGCGGTCTCCCCGATGGCGGTCGTGCCCCCGCCCGACGCCTGGCGGCAGCTGGGCGCCGAACCGATCGTCAGCAGGGAGCGCCATCTCGCCGCGAACGGCTTTCTCTTCGTCAGCGGCGAGATTCCGCGCACCACCGCATACGAGCGCGGCCTGCCGGGGCACGTCGTGCGGCGCGAGGACGGTGTCTGGGAGGACGACCCGCTGGTCGTCGACGAGCGCTGCGTCGTGGCCCACGTGCGTGGCCGCGGCCTGATTGTCTTCAGCTCCTGCTCGCACGCCGGCATCGTGAACGTGGTGCGCCACGTGCGCGACCTCTTCCCAGGCCAGGCGATCGCGGCCGTGATCGGCGGCCTCCACCTGGTGCGGCCGAACGAGGCCGCCATCCCCGACACGCTTCGCGACCTCAGGGGGCTCGACGTAGAGACGCTGGTGCTGGGCCACTGCACGGGCTGGCGGGCGATCGCGGCCTGCGCCCAGGTCTGGGACGCCGACCATCTCGTGCCGATGGCCGTGGGCAGCCGGTTCACCTTCGGCTAGACGTTCGGCCGTCGGCGCACCCCGTAGAGCATCGACAGGCGCCGACCGGTGGCGCAGGGCGCATCTCCGCCGCCGCAGAATGCTCGGAAGCCGGCTTCTTCGCCCGGCCCGTCGCATGTGAGCGGGCACGCGCGCTGTGCCGGAAGGTTCGAACGCGCCCTCAGGAAGGATGACCGCTCGTGCTGTCGCTGGACGACGTGCTCTCCATCCGCCATCCCGAGTCCCCCCAGTGGTCGCCGGACGGCGCCCGCGTCGCCTTCGCCTACCACGTGGACGGCGTGCGCGAGCTATGGACGGCGCCCCTGACGGGGACCGCCGGCGAGCCCGCTCGCGCCTCCGCTGACGGCCTCGCCGTCGCCGCCTACGGGTGGCTCACCGACGGCCGCCTCGTCTACGCGAGCGGCGGCCGGCTATTTGCCGCGCCGCCGGGCGCCGCGGCGCAGGATGCCGACGTCCAGGTCCTTGTCGACGGCCCGACGGACATCGCGGGCGTGGCCTGTTCGCCGCGGGAGGTTCGCCTGTCCGTCGCCCGCGCGGGCGGCAACCTTCTCATCCTCGAGGACGGCCCGGTCCTGCGGGAGCCCGCCCTGTCGGGCAAGGCGCTCGGCGCGGGTGCCTGGAGCCGGGACGGCAGCCGCCTCGCCGTGCCGATCGTGGACGGCAAGCGGTTCGACATCGTCGTGATCGACGCGACCTCGGGCGAGACCGTCTGGCGCAGCCGATCGGGCGACGGCGAGGGCGCGCCCGTGTTCGTCGGCCGCGACCGCCTGACGTTCGTCCGCGAGTCCCCGGACAACACCTGGCGGGAGTTCGTCCTGGTCGACCTCGCGAGCGGCGAGGAGCGCGTCGTGGAGCGCGTGGAGAGCGAGCGCGGCCTGAGCTTCGAGGTGGCGCCCGCCGCCGCGCCCGACGGCCGCGCGGTCGCCTATGTCGTGCCGGTCGACGGCTGGCCGCACGTCGTGGTGCACGACCTCGAGCGCGGCACGCGCACGGTGGCCCTCCCGGGCGAGCATGAGGATCTGGGCCACGAGATGGAGCGACCCTCGTTCTCGCCCGACGGGCGCTCTGTCGCCTTCGCCTCGAGCCGCGGCAGCCTGCGCCACCGCCAGATCTGGCGCTACGACCTGGCGAGCGGAGAGGCGCGGGCGCTGACCGAGGAGCGCGGCACCCACACCGACCCCGTCTGGTCGCCCGACGGCACGGCGATCGCCTGCATCTCCGCCGGTCCGTTCCACAGCGCCGAGGTTGCGGTGGTCGCGGCGGACGGCAGCGCCACGGAGCGACTCACCCGCTCCATGCCCGCCGCCTGGACGCGCGAGGCGATCGTCGAGCCTGAGCACGTCCTCCTGACGAGCGCGGACGGCATGAAGATCCACACCGACCTCTGGCTCCCGCCCCAGGGGCCGCCGCCGGGCGAGCGGCTGCCGGGGCTCGTGTACGTGCACGGCGGCCCGACCCGCCAGATGCGCGACGGCTGGCACCCGATGCACGCCTACGCCGTGTTCTACGCCTACAACCAGTATCTGGTCGGCCGGGGCTACGCCGTGATCTCCGTCGACTACCGCGGCGGCACGGGGTACGGCGTGGCCTACGAGCAGGCCAACTACCTCGCCATGGGCAGCCGCGACATGGAGGACTGCATCACCGCCGCCGAGCACCTTGCCGCGCTGCCGCAGGTGGACGGCTCGCGCCTCGCCATCTGGGGCCTGAGCTACGGCGGCTACATGACGCTGGCGGCCCTCACCAAGCGGCCCGAGGTCTTCGCGCTTGGCATCAACATCGCGGGCCTGTGGGACATGCAGCAGTGGGCGCGCTGGATCGGCGACCGCCACTACGGAGCCGTCCCCTACTTCATCCAGCGCCTGGGCGGCCCCTTGGACGACGACGGCGACGCTGAGGCGCACCGTCACGCCTCGCCACGGAACTTCGTCGAGGGGCTCAAGGCGCCTCTACTCAACCTGCACGGCACGGCCGACGCGAACGTCGACTTCGCCCAGCTGGACGAGATCATCCGCGACTGCACCGAGCACGGCAAGGACTTCGCCGCGCTCTACTACCCCGATGAGAGCCACATGTTCACCAAGCGGACGACGTGGGAGGACGCCTTCCGCCGCATCGAGTCGGCATTCGAGCGCTACCTGCGCTGCGAGCCGGACGCGCGGCCGCGGGCAATGATCTAATAGATCGCTTCCTAAAGACAGCGGTAGCAGACAGCGGTAGCAGATAGCGGTAGCAGACACCGGTAGCAGACAGCGGTAGCTTCGGGAAGGGGTGAAGGATGGGCGTCCTCGAGGCGGTGCTTCCACCGGAACGGGACCGGATCGGCGTTGATCTGGTCCAGGTACGCCATGATCCGCTCGGCGAGTTCGTACTTGGACTCCACCCGGATGCCCGCGGGCTGATCCCTGCTCGGGTAGGTTGCGGTGCATCACGACTGCGGCCTCGTTCCGCCACGCCAGGCGCCTCCATCGGCTAGCCACCTGGGGCGAGAAGGAAGGCAGCGGGGCATCGACGAAGCACGAGGACGCCGTGCATTATATTCTGACATTTCCAGCCTGATCTGAACAGGAGGACAGTCCGTTGCCTCGCCGCCTTCTTTCGTTTCTTGTTGCCTTGGCCGGTTTGTTAGCTGTAGCACTGCCGGCGGCACCCTCAGCCGCGGCTGGCATCCTGCCGAAGTCAGGTATCTGGTCGGCCACAGCGCCCGCAATCGACGGTCCCAACGCCAAGGTCCACACGGTCGTCAATTTCTGGGTAGTAAAGGGGAAGGTACAGAACTGGGGCGGAGCCAGCCCTCCCCTGGTTGGCGGCGTGTTTGGCAGTGTCTCCGGCGACTCTTACTGCTCGGCGCTGTTCGCGTACCCGAGCGTCAGCCTCCACGGTAATTCTTTCTCCGGCGCGCTGAAGCTCGACGGCGGCAAGGTCATCTTCAAAGGCACGTTCACGAGCGCCACAACTGCCCACGGGACTTGGGAAGAGACCGGCCCGTGCTATACGGGCGTCGTTGCCTGGACCGCCAAAGCCGGCGGTAAAGCCCCGACAGGTGTCAATCCGGCGACGGGAGCTCAAACCGAGTCTGGCGGCGGCAAGTGCTCCCCAGGGCCGTGCGGTTACAACGCAGGTGTG
The DNA here is from genome assembly GCA_021817625.1 of Bacillota bacterium. The sequence continues at coordinate 5,200 of JAKASY010000075.1, forward strand.
GTCGCCTACGTGAACGCCGTGGACCGGCACGCTGTCGGCCCTAAGGGCCAGCAGGAAGTGTACCTTAGCCTCCACTTCACCAACGAACGTGCCTCGTTCTCGTTCCAGCCGAACTCCCTCGACTTCGCCCTCAAGTTCGCGGATGGCAAGCTCAGCGGCTGGCCTACAGGCGACAACCCGGTGAAGCTCTCCAACGGCACGATGGTCAACTGCGGCACCTGGCCTGCACCGGTCCAAGCACCTCCAGTTCCGAGGGGGGCCAAGTCCGGCCCGCTCAACCTGTGCTTCGCCGGACCGGCCGCTGAACTAGACGGACGGCTGATGCTTCAGTTCTGGGACCCGGGCGGCACCATCTACTTCCCTCTGAACAAATAGTTTCGCGGCTAAGCCGATTCGCCAAGGGCACCGGCTACCACGCGCACGCTGGACTCGACGGAGGCGTAGAGCACGCTCGGTTCGCTTGGGCTCTGGGCGAGGGCCGTCGAGCCGAGGCCCGGGTCGGCGGTCCAGTCCGGCACGGCATCCGACAGGCGCACCCATGTGCGCCCGAAGTCGGCCGAGCGCACAAGCCAGCGGCCGGTGTCCGTGTACACCACGGCACCGTCCGCACCCGACTGGAGGAGCGGCGGCGCCATGGGGCCGCCGCGCATCTGCCAGTCGGGGCGGGTGTCGCCGCTGGCGCGGCTCGTGCGCCAGATGTGCCCCCCCGTCCGTCGAGCGGAAGACGCCGTACTCGTTGGCCACGAGCAGCTGCATGGGCCGGCCGGACCGGCCGCGTGGCTCAAAAGGCCGGCCGTGTCCGTGGGCGAAAGGATGCGCATGCCCGCCACCCGGGCGGAGGCGCCCAGCACGGCCGGCGCCTGGCTGGGCGCAAGACGTAGGACGCCATAACCCGCGCCCGCGCGGTCCTGGGCAACGCCGGCGGCGAGGACCGGGCCGTCCGGGCGTGAGGTCCTGCCAGCGCCACAGGCGTGGGCTGAAGCGCCACACCCCGCCATACGCGGTCGCTGCGTAGAGGCTGCCGTCGTGCCAGGCGAGGCCGTCGACCCGGCCCGCCAGGTAGGTCGGCGTGCGCACGGCGCAACCGCCGTCGCACAGGGCGACGAGCCGGCTCGGGCCGATGAAGGTCCACCGGCCAGGCGGGGCGGTGTGGGCTCGCGCGAGCCCGAGCGCCGGCCAAAGCCCCAGGGCGAGGGTGAGGATGGCCGCTGCGGACGGGCGCCAGTGCATTCGGACCACAGGCCCACCTCCGGGCGATCGGCGACGGTGAGGGGGATGGATGGTGGCAGGAGGTTCGCAGCCCGGGGAGCGCAGTCCTCCGGCGCGCCCGCCCGCCACCCACAGGGGTCGCCGACGCCAGGACCGGCACCGGCGCTCGCCCGGCCGACCCGCCCGGACATCGGCCGCGCCGGGGGAGCGTCCTGGGCCTCTCGTGCGGGCCGAGCGCGGCGGATGGCTGCATGCGCGTGGGTAAGGTGGCGATAGATCCAATCAACCGTGATTGACTGGACGAGCAGGAATCGCCCCCCCGGACGCGAATGCGTGGGCGACGGCGGCGCTACGCGTACATGTCGCCGTCGCGGAGGTTATGGCCACGCTCACGGTGTCGGAAGAATCGCGCTATACCGTCCAATCGGCCGTGAAGGTCCTGGAGGTCCTGTTCGCCTTCCAGGGCGCCGACGGCCCCCTCGCCGTGCCCGAGGTCGCCGTCCGCCTCGGGATGAACCGCAACCAGGTGTATCGCTGCTTCAAGACATTGGAGAGCGTCGGCCTGGTGCGCGACGGCCCGCGCGGCTTCACTCTCACGCCACGGCTTTTGGACCTCGTGCCGGCGATGGACGAGGAGTCCATCCTGGCCGTGGCGGGCCCCCTGTGCGCCCGCCTGCGCGACGAGACGGAGGAGACCGTGAACCTCGTCGTGCCGGTCGGGCCCTACGAGACCATGCTGCTGGCCACCTACCCCACCCGGCGCGGCATCGGCCTCATGTCGCACGTGGGCGACCGCAGCTACATGCACGCCGGCGCGGTGCCCAAGGCGATCCTGGCCTTCCGGCCGCCGGAGGACGTCGAGCGCTTCCTGGCGGTGATGCCCCATGCGCCGCGCTACACCGAGCGCACGAGCGTCGACCCCTCCCGCCTGCGCGAGGAACTCGCCGAGATCCGCGCACGCGGCTACTCGGTCAGCGACGAGGACTACGAGGACGGGGCGCGCGGTGTCGGCGTGCCCGTGTTCGGCCCCGACGGGGCCCCCATGGCCGGCATCTCGGTCGGGGGACCGACGCACCGCGTGACCGACGCTACCCTGGCCCGGCTGGCGGAGGTGGCCCTGACCACGGCCGCCGCCATATCCCAGCGCCTCGGCTACCGGCCAGGCCGTGCCGCTGCCGGGTCGTCCGCCGACGGCTCACCCACCCGGCCCGTCCAGCATGGGCCGAGCCAAGAGAAGAGAGGTGCAGAGCTACCATGAAGAACAGAT
>JAKASY010000076.1 GCA_021817625.1 Bacillota bacterium
CGATCTATCTGGCAGGGCGAGCGCGTCTACGTCGCGACGGAGAACGACAGCGTGTACGCCCTCGGCCGACGCACGGGCCGCGTGATCTGGCGCCGCCACCTGGGCACGCCCGTGCCGCTTAGCGACCTGCCGTGCGGCGACATCAACCCGCTCGGCATCACCGGCACACCCGTGATCGTGTCCGGCCGGCTGTACGTGGCGGCGGAGCGCCTGCCCCTCTCCCACCGCCTGTTCGCCCTCAGCCTCCAGACGGGCCGGGTGCTCGCCAGCTGGAGCCTCGACCTCCACCTCCCGGGCTCGGACCCCGCCGCCCAGCAGCAGCGCGCCGCCCTGACGGCTCTCGGCGGCGCCGTCTACGTGCCCCTCGGCGGCCTCTGGGGCGACTGCGGCCAGTACGTGGGACAGGTCATCGGCGTTCGCCCCGGGCACGCGCCCTTCGCGTACCGGGTGCCCACGGCGCGCGAGGGCGCGATCTGGGCGCCGGCCGGGCTGAGCGTCGGCTACGGCGGCGACCTCTACGCCGCGACCGGCAACAGCGCCTCGAACAGCGCCTGGGACGGCGGCGACAGCGTCCTGCGCCTGACGCCGGCCCTGCACCTTCGCGGCTACTTCGCGCCCTCGGACTTCGCCTACCTGAACAGCGCCGATCTCGACCTGGGCTCGACCGCGCCCCTGCCACTGCCCGACGGCCGTCTCTTCCAGATCGGCAAGGCGGGCGTCGGCTACCTCCTGGCCGCCGGGCACCTGGGCGGCGTGGGCCATCCGCTCGCGAGCGCCCCGGTGTGCGCCGGCGCGTACGGGGGTGACGCGTACGCGGGTGGGCTGGTGTATGTGCCGTGCACCGACGGCCTGGTCGCGCTGCGCGCGGGGCCCCGAGCGCTCCGCGTGGCCTGGCGCAGCGCCGGCTGGGACGCCGGCCCGCCTGCCGTCGGCGGCGACGAGGTGTTCAGCGTGAACGAGGGCACCGCGACGCTGGAAGTCCTGTCGGCGGCGAGCGGCCGGTCGATCGCCCAGGCGGCGCTCGGCAGCGTGCCCCATTTCGACGGCCCGGCCCTGGCGCCGGGCATGGTGGTCGTGTCGGCGGGGAGGCGCGTGGACGCGTTCGCCCTGCGCCGCTAGGGGCGCCCGCACGGACGGCTGCCAGCAAGTGCTGTACCCGTTGGGAGGGATAGCGATGGAACGGCGCATCCTGGTGCCCCTGGACGGCTCGGCGGGAGCGGAGTCGATCGTGGACGTGCTCGAGGGCCTCGGTCTTGCCAAGGGCGCAACGCTCGTGCTCCTGCACACGGTGCTTCCTACGGCGGCGCCGGCCCTTGCCGGGCCCGTGCCGATGGTCGGCCCCGCCGTCGTGCCGGAGGATCTCTACGAGAAGGAGCGCGCCGAGGCAACCGCCTACCTGGGGCGCGTGCGCGACCGCCTCGCCGGGCGGGGCCTGAAGTGCGAGTGCGAGGTGCGGGAAGGCGCGCCGGTGGAGACGATCGCCGCCGCGCAGCAAGACCTCCGGGCGGACCTGATCGCCATGGCGACGCATGCCAGGAGCGGCATCGGTCGGCTCCTCCTAGGGAGCGTCGCCGACGGCGTGGTGCGCCTCGCGCGCGTGCCGGTGCTCGTGAGCCGGCTCGAGGACGAGGCCGGGGCCGGCGCGGAGGCCGACCCGACACAGCCCCACGCCTGACGCGTCCCTGGTCGAGCGCGGCTCGCGCGGACACGCGCCTTGTGGCATGTTGGACCCGGACAGGGATGGGCGTGCGGACCGCGCACGGTGGCGGGGCGCTCATCCGCGTGGAAACGTCGCCCGGTGAGAGGGTGCGCGTAGTGAAGATCAAGCCCAAGGAGTTCCGGGTGGCCGAGGGCGAGACGGTGGACCTCGCGCGGCGGCCCACGTTGGTCGACCCGTTCTACGCCTCCAAGAAGGACTACAAGAAGATCCTCGAGGAGCATGTGGCCCGCCTGAGCGACGCGCAGGAGCTCTTGGCCGCACAGCAGACGCACGCCGTGCTCCTGATCTTCCAGGGCATGGACGCCGCGGGCAAGGACGGCGCGATCTCCCACGTCATGTCGGGCGTCAACCCGCAGGGCTGCGAGGTGTTCTCGTTCAAGCAGCCGAGCGCGGAGGAGCTGCGCCACGACTTCCTCTGGCGCGCGGTCGTGCGCCTGCCGGAGCGTGGCCGGATCGGCATCTTCAACCGCTCGTACTACGAGGAGGTGCTCGTCGTGCGGGTCCACCCGGAGCTGCTCGAGGCGCAGCACCTGCCCGCCCACGCGCGCGCCGAGCCCGGGATCTGGCGTCACCGCTACCGCTCGATCGTGGAGCTGGAGGGCCATCTTCACCGCAGCGGGATCGTGATCGTCAAGTTCTTCCTGCACGTGTCCGCCGACGGGCAGCGCGTGCGCCTGCTCGCGCGCGTCGACGACCCGCGCAAGAACTGGAAGCTGAGCGCGACGGACGCGACCGAGCGCGCTCTCTGGCCGCAGTACCAGAAGGCGTACGAGGAGGCGCTCGCCGCGACCAGCGCCGAGCACGCTCCCTGGTACGTCGTGCCGGCGGACGACAAGCCGAACGCCCGCCTCATCATCTCCGAGACGATCCTCCAGACGCTCGAGGCGCTCAACCTTTCGTATCCGACGGTCGACGACCGCCAACGGCGCGAGCTCAAGAAGGTCAAGAGGTTGCTGTCGGAGTCGTAGGCTGCGGCCGATCTGCCAGCGGGACCCCTTGCATCGTACGCGGCGTGAGGTTCTACCATGGGCACGTGACGCAAACAGAAGGGCCGCTGTGGCGACGAGTGGGGGCGGTGGCCACCACCACGGGCCTCACCGTGCGCGCCTTGCACTACTACGAGGAGATCGGCTTGCTCGTCCCGTCGGGCCGCAGCGCCGCGGGCCATCGCCTGTACGGCGCGGGCGACCGCGGACGCCTGACGCGGATCCTGCTCCTTCGGCGCCCGGGCCTCTCGCTGGCCGCCGTCGGCCAAGCCTTGGGCGACCCCGACTGGGGCTTGCCTCCGTCGCGTCCCGGCAGCTGGAAGCGCTCAAGCGGCAGCTGGAGAGTGGCCAGCGCCTGCGGCTGCGGCTCGCGCGCCCCGTCGCCGCGGCAGGCGACGCGGCGCACCCGTCCACCGACGCCCTCACAGATCTTCCGGGGGTGCTGAGCCTGATGGAGAGCACTATACAGCGCCGCATCTCGATCCTTGCGTGCCGCGACCTGGTGCGCGCCTATGAGCACCTGGTGCGCGTGTTCGGCCTCGGCCCCGGCCAGCTCAGCCGCGTCGTGCACGGCCGCGTCGTGCACGGCGAGCTCGAGGCCGGCGACGGCATGGTGTGGCTGCACCCGGAGAGCGAGCGCTTCAGGCTGTTGTCTCCGAGCACCGTGGGCGCGGCGACGGGCATGGTGGCCGTGCTCGTGGAGGACCTGGACGCCCACTTTCGTCGGGCGGTGGCTGAGGGCGCCGACATCATCTATGAGCCGGTCGACCAGCCGTACGGCTTCCGGAAGTACGGCGCGCGCGACCCCGAGGGCGGGCTGTGGTCGTTCATGCGGCCCATCACGTGATCCCCCGGGCGAGGGGTTGCGGGCTGGGCCCGGGGCCCCGTATGCTGGGCCCAGTGCTTGGTCGGGAGGTGACGAACGCATGGCGGACACTGTCGCCCGGTACCTGGCGGCCCCGGCCGCCTGCGCGTCGCCCTCCCGGCGGCCGGTCCGCTAACGTCGGTCCGGTCCTCCCTGGAGGCGCCGCGCGGCGCCTCCAGTTCGTTTTGGGAGGGACCGGCAGAGTGGCATCCGAGAGCGGCATCGTCATGCGCGCGGGCAGCTATCCCGCGCCGGTGCTGGTGGGAGGCGACGTCCTCCTTTGCGGCCTGCGCGGCGCGCTTCGCCCGAAGGCGGCGGAAGAGCCGAACTTTCTCGTGGCGGGCGACCGGGTGGCCGTGGCCCGCACGAGTCCCGGCGAGGGCATCATCATGGGCCGGCTGGAGCGCCGCACCTGGTTTGCCCGGCGCGCCGCAGAGACCACCCGCCGGACGCGCGGCCAAAGGGAGCAGGTTCTCGCGGCGAACCTCGACGTCGTGGTCATCGTCCAGGCCGCGTACTGGCCCGACTTCCGCCCTGCCCGCGTCGACCGCTACCTGCTGGCGGCGCGCCGCGGCGGGGTCGGCGCCGCGGTGGCGGTGAACAAGGTCGACGCGCTGCCGCCCGAGGAGCGCGACGCCTGCCGGGCCGCGCTCGCGGCGACGGCGGAGGAGGTGCCCGTGCTCTGGACGAGCGCCGTGAGCGGCGAGGGGCTCGCGCCGCTTGGGGCGCTCGTGGCCGGCCGCACGGCCGCGTTCGTCGGCTCGTCGGGCGTGGGCAAGTCGAGCCTGATCCAGGCGCTCGACCCAGCGATCGAGCGGCGCACGCAGGCGATTCGGGAGCGCGTCGCGAGGGGCAGGCACACGACGACCGCGGCCGAGCTTGTGCCGTTCGCGCGTGGCGGCTTCCTCGTGGACACGCCTGGGCTCAGGGCGTTCGGGCTCGCGGCAGGCGGCCGCGAAGAGCTGCTCGGCACGTTTCCCGACGTCGCCGCGCTCGCCGACGGCTGCCGCTTCCGCGACTGCCGGCACGAGCGCGAGCCGGCGTGCGCCGTGAGCGCCGCCGCACACGACGGCCGGCTCGACGCGGCGCGCCTCCAGAGCTTCCGCAAGCTCCAACGCGAGCTCGGCCTCTGACCGGCCTCGGCGCGGATGCTCATGTCCGAAAACCGCTAGCGCTTGGCGCCAGGATCGGCGACCCTGGGACCATGATGGACTTCGATCTGTGCTACCGGGCAGTCGAGGGGCGGGACGCGCGCTTCGACGGCATGTTCTTTACCGCCGTCACGTCGACCGGCATCTACTGCCGGCCGAGCTGCCCATCGATCACGCCGCGGCGCGAGAACGTCCGCTTCTTCCGGTCCGCGGCGGCCGCCCACGAGGCGGGCTTCCGGGCTTGCAAGCGATGCCGGCCGGACGCCGTTCCGGGCTCGCCGGAATGGAACGCGCGCGCCGACGCCGTGGGCCGGGCGATGCGCCTGATCGCGGACGGCGAGGTCGAGCGCAGCGGCGTCTCGGGCCTGGCGCGCCGCCTCGGCTACACGTCGCGCCACCTCCACCGCCTGCTCCACGCGGAGGTCGGGGCCGGGCCGCTCGCGCTCGCCCGCGCCCAGCGCAGCCGGGCAGCGCGCATCCTGCTCGAGTCGTCCGCGCTGCCCGTAACGGACGTCGCGTTCGCGTCCGGGTTCGCGAGCGTGCGCCAGTTCAACGACACGATCCGCGCCGTGTTCGCACTCACACCCGGTGCCCTCCGCGCCCGGGCGCGCGCACAGGATGGCGGCACGGACGCGAGGACGGCGCGATCCGAGCCGCTCCACCTGCGCCTCGCGTACCGCCGGCCGCTCGCGTTCGAGGCACTCGCGCGGTTTCTCGCGCTGCGCGCGGTGCCTGGCGTGGAGGAGTGGCGGGACGGAGCGTACCGACGCGTGCTGCGCCTTGCGCACGGGCTGGGCGTCGTCTCCCTGAGCGCCGCGGCAAGCCCGGAGGACGGGACGGGGGAGGCCGGCACGGGCCACGTCCTGTGCACGCTGCACCTGGACGACCTGCGAGACCTCACGTCGGCGGTCGAGCGCTGCCGCCGCCTCCTGGACCTGGACGCCGACCCGCTGGCCGTCGCACGCGGGCTTGAGCGCGATCCCGTGCTCGGCCCGCGTGTGCGCGCCCACCCGGGCCTGCGCGTGCCCGGCCACGTCGACCCGGAGGAGCTCGCGGTGCGCGCCGTGCTCGGCCAGCAGGTGTCCGTGGCCGCCGCGCGTACGCTCGCGGGCCGCCTGAGCGCGCGCTACGGCCAGCCGCTCCCCGAGCCGGACGGCACGCTGCGCTGGGCGTTCCCGACGCCCACGGCGCTGGCCGGGGCCGACGCCGCGGACCTCGCGATGCCGGGACGCCGGCGGCGCACGCTGGTCGACCTGTGCGAGCGGCTTGCGGATGGCTCCCTCGTGCTCGACGCGGGGGCCGACCGGGACGAGGCCGAGGACGCGCTGCTGCGCATTCCCGGCATCGGGCCCTGGACGACGGCCTACATCCGCATGCGCGCGCTGTCCGACCCGGACGCGTTCATGCCCACGGACCTGGGCGTGCGCCACGCGCTCGAGCGCCTGGGCCTTGGGTCGGTGCCGGCCCGGGCGAGCGAGGCGGCCGAGGCGTGGCGACCGTGGCGCTCCTACGCGCTGCAGCACCTGTGGGAGGTGCTCGACACCGAGCCCGCCGCTCCCTCAGCGCGCCCCGGGTCACAGCGCCGTGCAGGCGGGAAGACCGCGCCCCCTGTTCCCCTCGAAACCGTCCGGCAAGGAGGAGCGTCATGAGCCAAGCCGGCGCAGCCGAGATCCAGCGTCCGCTCCCGTTCGCTGCCGCCGACCCCACGCGCGTCCTGTACACGACCATGCAGAGCCCGATCGGGGAGCTGGTCCTGGTCGGGGACGCGCGGTCGCTCACCGGCGTGCACATGCAGTCCGGCCGCTCTGCCTGGACTCCCGTGCCGGGCGCCCGCGCGGACGCATCGGCCCTCGCGCCCGCCGTCGCGCAGCTCGAGGCCTACTTCGCGGGCGACCTCATCCGCTTCGACCTCCCGCTCGCGCCGGGTGGCACGCCCTTCCAGCGCATTGTGTGGGCGGCGCTCCTGGACATTCCGTATGGCCGCACCGAATCGTATGGCGAGCTCGCCCGGCGCATCGGCCGCCCCGGCGCGTCGCGCGCGGTGGGCCTGGCGAACGGACGCAACCCGATCGCCATCGTCGTGCCATGCCACCGCGTGATCGGCGCCTCGGGGTCGCTCACCGGCTACGGCGGCGGCCTCGAGCGCAAGCGGTGGCTGCTGGCCCTCGAGTCGCGCCAGGCCCGCCTGCCGGGCTGAGGCCGGCGGCAGCGGCTGGCGGAAGGGAGGGATCGTCACGGCCGATCCGGGCGCGTCTGCCGCGCCGTCATCCAAGCTGACCACGTCCCGGCCGCCCGCCACCGCGAGCGGCCGGCTCGCGTCGGTGGTCGGCGGCTGGCCTGGACGCCTGGTGCTCCTGGCGCTCGTCTGGGGCTGGTCGTTCCTCTTCATCAAGGAGGCGGACCGGGGGCTCGCGCCGCTCCAGGTCGCGCTCGTGCGCCTCGCCCTGGGCGCGCTCACGCTCATGGCCCTGCTCGCGCTCCGGCGCGAGCGGCTGCCACGCGGGCCGAGGACCTGGCTCCATCTGGCGGTCGCCGGCCTGTTCGGCAACGCTCTGCCGTACACGCTCTACGCGCTCGGCGAGGAGAGGGTGACGTCGGTCCTCGCCGGCATCTGGAACGCCACGACGCCGCTCATGACTGTGCCGTTCGCCCTGCTGCTCCTCCCGGCGGAGCGGCCCACGCGCGAGCGCCTGGGCAGCCTGGCCCTCGGCTTCCTTGGCGTGCTTCTGGTGCTGGGCGCCTGGACGGGCAGGGGCGGGCGCGGCCCCGAGGGGCGCCTCATGTGCCTCGCGGCCGCGGCTTGCTACGGCTTCACCTTCCCTTACAAGCGCCGCTTCCTGGCGGGTCGGCCGGGGGGG
>JAKASY010000077.1 GCA_021817625.1 Bacillota bacterium
GGCAAGGCCCGAGCGTGTGCGCTGCCTCCTCGACACGGGCAGGGCACGCGTGCGCTGGCTCACGGGCCGGGTGTTCACCATCCAGCTTCTCGCCGAGCCGAGCGGTCGTGAGATCGTACCGCTCCTGCTCGGCATCGACGACGGCGGTAGGCACGCGGCCCTCTCGGTGGTGATGGCGCGCGCGAAGCGGCCGCCGCAGGTGGTCGTCTCCGTCCAGGCAGAGCTGCCGGACGGCATCAAGAGGCGCATGGACCAGCGCAGGAGCTACCGGCGTCAGCGCCGCTGCCGCAAGGGCTACCTCCTTCGCGTGACGCGCACTCTGCTCGGGTTCCTGCCGATCGCGGACGTGACGGTCGAGGTCGGGGCGTTTGACCTCCAGGCCCTCGCCGGCCCGGACCTGTCGGGAGCGCAGTACCAGCAGGGCCCACGCTACGGCCACGACTCCACCTTGGCCGCCCTGGTCGCCGCGTACGGGGCGCAGTGCTGCTACTGCGGCAAGCCGGCGACGCCTGGGGACCCGCTCACGATCGACCACTGGCGACCGCGCGCCCAGGGTGGGACGGACCGCTGGGGAAACCTCGTAGCAGCGCACCGGTCGTGCAATGAGGCGAAGGGCGCGCGTGCCCCGGCTGAGGCCGGCTTCACGCCCCGGTACGAGCCCCGGGACCTGCGAGAGACGGCACTGGCCGGGTGGGCGGCGAGGACCCAGCAGGGCAAGCGCTACCTCGCCCACGGGCTTTATGCCATGGGTCTTAGGTACCGGGAGACGTTCGGGACGTTCACCGCCTGGCAGCGCAGGGTGCTGGGCGCAGAGAAGACGCACCGAAGCGATGCTCGGATCATCGCCCTGTCCCGCTACTCGCTCGGCAAGACGCAGACGGAGGCGCGGCCCGCATCGCCGGCCCAGCCCGGCATCGCCCTCACCGCCCATCTGCGGGCGGCTGCCGGGCACGCCAGGCACCAGGGCACAGGTTACCGGGTGCGGTCGGCGTCCGAGACGGGCTGGGTGCTTTTGTCGGTGCGGACGCCGGACGGCATCAAGACGAAGACGTCCACGACCGTCCAGGTTCAGGCAAGTCGGCACGGCGCGGCCCTGCGCACGGAGGTCAACCGGGCGGTGGTGACCGGAGTGGGCAGGAAGGTCACGGTCGTCAGGGTGGGCGAGCCTGTGCCAACGGGTGTGCCCGTCTGGTCCAAGGGCATGGCTGTGCGGGCCACCGTCAGGGGCCGTTCGGTGGTAGGCATCATTACAGGCCTCAAGAGCCGGGGCACGGTCGTCATGCGGGCCGTGCGCGGACGGTCGAGGTAAGCGCGCGAAGGCTGCGGAGCGTCTCCTACGCCAAGTCCGTGCTGTTCATGCCGGCAGCGGGAGCCTCGACGCGGTGACCCCTGGTTACCGAATACACACGTCTATCAGGGGGGCTCATGGTGTCAAACGACGCGGGGGCGCGCGCCGCCGGCGACATCCTCGTCACCGGCGCGACGTCCGCCTTGGGCTGTGCGGTGGCCGAGGCGCTCGCGCGCTCCGGCCACGGCCTCGTCCTGAGCGGCCGCGACGAGGCCGCCCTGGGCGACGTCGCGGCGAGCTGCCGGGCGCTGGGCGCCCCCGCCGCGGAGACGGTCGCCCAGGACCTGCGCGCCCCCTGGACGCCCGCCTTCGAGGCGGCGCTCGACCGCCATCCCTGGACGGGCGTCGCCCACGTGGCCGGCGTGGCGTACGCCGACGCCTGGCATGCGACGACGCGCGACGAGATGCACCAGATGCTCGACGTCCACGTGGCCGCCATCGCGGCCATCCTGGCGCGCGCCCGCCCGGCCCTCGCGGCGCGGCGCGGCGCCGTCGTCCTGGTCGCCTCGATCGACGCCGTGTCCCCGCCCCGCCCCTTCCCCGCCGCCGCGTACGCCGCCACCAAGGCGGCGCTGGCCGCGTGGGGCCGGGCCGTGGCTGTCGAGTGGGGGGGCGAGGGGGTGCGTGTAAACGTCGTCCTGCCGGGCGCCCTCGCCGCAGGCATGGGGGGCGGCCTCGCCGAGAGCGAGGCGGGCGACGCCCTCCGGCGCGCCATCCCTCTGGGCCGCCTCGGCAGGCCGGAGGAGGTGGCGGCGGTGGCGGCCTTTCTTCTGTCGCCCGCCGCCTCCTACGTCACGGGCACGGTCCTGGCCGTGGACGGCGGCCTGTCCGTGGGCTACGGGCCGATGTCATAATCTCCCTAGGCTGCCAGGCGGGAGTTGGCCCGGGGGCGTGGAATGGTTGCGGCCAACCATGACAATCTCCGACACGTCGCCCCCCCGCCCCGTCCCGCGCCGCTCCGCCGTCGCCGCACTTCTCGCCGCCCTCGGCCTCGCCGCGTGCGCGGCCCCTGCCGCCGCCGGCGGGGCTTCTGCGTCGATCTACGGCACGATGTACGGCCAGGCCATCCCCACCCCGCTGCTCGTGCCGCCGGGGCTGCACCCGCGCTTCCTCACCGAGCCCGTGCACACGGTCAAGCTGGCCAGCGGGGTCGTGACCGGCGGGCAGGTCTGGACGGTGACGAGCGGCTACCCGGCCACGCTTGAGGGCATCAGCCCCGGTGGCCAGGTGGCCGCATCGCTTCCGCTGCCCGGAGCCTATGGCGCGGACGCCATCGCCGCCGGACCGGGCGACAGCGTCTGGGTGGGCACAAACCCCAAGGGCGTGATCCTGCGCTACGACCCGGCGACGGGCAAGGTCGAGCGCGTCACGGCGCTCCCGGGCGTGAACACCGTGTGGTCCATGGTCTACAACCCGGCCGACGGGGAGATGTGGGCGGCCACCTACCCGGACGGCATCTGGACGATCAACCCGGCCAGCGGTCGCGCCGCCAAGGTCGGCGCCCTCGCTGGCGTGATCGGCGCCCGCGTCCTGGGCCTGGTCGGCGCCACCGTCTGGGCCGGCACCTACCCCACGCGCGCCGCCTTCCCGCTGCCCGCCGTCGGCCTCGTGGCCAACATCCTTCCCGCGGCCCTGAGCGGGGCGGGTCAAATGCTCGCGATCGGCCCCTGGAGCGGCGGCACGGCGGTGCTCGAGGACAACGGCGACCTGGTTTGGCTCACGCCGTCGGGCGCCCTCGTCGGCGTCCTGTCCGACGTCGCCTCCCTGCCCCTCCAGTTCGACGGGCAGACTGTCGTCCTGCGCGACGGCGGGCTGTGGGCGGTCCACCTCGCGGAACACGGGCATGTGCTGGCGGGTCGCATCGCGCAGCTGCCCTCGCCTCTCGCCGTGACCGCGGTGGGCGTCACCGCTGGTGCCTACACGGTGCTGACCCCGACCGGGACGATCTACACGATCCAGCCGGGCGGCCGCGTGAGCGGTGTGACGCCCGCCCTGAGCGCCCAGGCCGGCACCATTCAGACGCTGGCCGCCACGCCCTGGGGCGTGTGGGGCTCGGCCTACCTCGGCGGCCAGGTCTTCCGCCTGTCGGCGACCGGCACGGTCGCGTCCCTGGCGGGGCTGGACCAGGTGGACAGCATCGCCGCCTGCGGCGGGAGCGTGTACCTGGGCGTCTATCCCGCGGCGCGCCTGTACCGGTACAACCCCTCGGCGGTCTGGAGCCCGCCGGCCAACCCGGCCGAGGTGGGGAGCCCTGGCGTGCCCAACGACCGCGTGCCGGGCATGGCCTGCGTGGGCGATGTCGCCTACATCGGCACAGTGCCGGGCACCGGCCAGCTGGGCGGCGTCGTGTACACGAGCACAGGCCGCACGCTGCACCCGCCCGTGGCCGGGCAGACGCCCATCTCGCTCGCCGCCTGGAACGGGGAGCTCGTGGGCAGCCTGACGGACGAGAACGCCCTGGGCGAGGCCGGCCCCAGCCTGCCGGATCACCTCTTCGCTTACAGCCCGGCCACGGGCGCGTGGGTGACACGCGCCCTGCCGAGCCAGGCGCCGTTCGCGGGCGTCATCGGCACCGCGGACGGCGTGTTCGCGGCAAGCGCCGACCAGATCGCGCGCTGGAACCCCACCACCGGCAGCCTGAAGGTCCGCACCTTCCGGACGGGCAGCGGCGGCGACACGGGCTGGGGCATGGGCACCCACATGTTCACGGCGCTCGGCCGCCTCTACCTCGTGGACGGTGGCTGGCTCTATCTCGTCAACCCCACCACCCTCGCCACGAAGGCCCTGTTCTACGGCGTGGAGCAGGTGGCGGTCGATGGCCCGCGGGTGGACTTCAGCTTCTACGACGGGCGCTGGCTGCTGCAGACAGCAGCCTCGCGCCTCGTGCCCCAGGACAGTGTCTGGCCCTACCAGTTCTGGTACATCTGGCGCCACGACGGCCACGTCTGGCCGGCGCCCGCGGGCAAGGCCTGACGCCGCCGCTCAGTCGGTGTCGACGCGCAGGACGCGCAGGCCATCGAGATGCTCGGGCGCGGACACGGGGTCGGCGCTGAGGACGGCCATGGCGAGGGGGCTTCCGGGCGTGAGGCGGCCCAGGTGGGCCCGCCCCTCCACCCGTGCCGGCGCCGCCGCGTAGGCTTCGAGCGCCTGGGCGACGGTTAGCCGCTCCTCGGGCTGGTGCACCGCGCCGCCGGGGCGGCGGCGCTCGACGGCGGCCCACAGCCCCTTCATCGGGTCGGGATCGCTGACGGGCGCGTCCGAGCCGAACAGGAGCGTGACGCCACGCGCCCGCAGGCGCGCGAACGGGAAGGTGTCGCGCGCGCGCTCGGGCCCCCAGAAGCGCGCCGCGAGCTCGATGTCGTCGGTGAGGTGGATGGGCTGCATCGAGGCCACCAGGCGGTCGGCCGGCCACGAGGCCAGCACGTCGGCGCGCACCAGCTGGGCGTGCTCGATGCGGTCGACCGCGGCGGCCGGCTCACCGTCCGCCAGCGCCCGCACCGCCTCCGCGACGGCGCGGTCGCCGATGGCGTGGAGGGCGAGGCGCAGGCCCGAGGCGCGGATGCGCGCCACGTTCTCCGCGAGCTCCTGGGCGAAGGGCATGGCCAGGCCCGTGCCGCCGACCTCCGCGTAAGGCTCGCGCATCCACGCCGTCTGGCTGCCGAGGGCGCCGTCCATGAACGCCTTGACCCCGCCCAGCCACACGCGGTCGTCGCCCAGGCCCGTGCCGAGACCCGTGGCGGCAAGGGCGTCGAGGTGGCGCACCGGCAGGTAGAGGGCGACGCGCAGGCGCAGCCGGCTGTCCAGGGCGAGGCGTGTGAGGGCGCGCACCGCGTCAGTCCCGTCGTTGATCGCGCACACCGCGGTCACGCCCATGGCGAGGAGCGCCGCCTGCGCCCGCAGGATCGCGTCCTCCAGACGCTGGGCGCTGGGCGCGGGCTCGAGGTCGTGCACGAGGGAGGCCGCCGCGTCGCGCAGAATGCCGGTGGGCTCGCCGTCGGCGTCGCGCTCGATCCGGCCGCCGCTGGGGTCGGGCGTGTCGCGGCCGATGCCGGCCAGGCGCAACGCGGCGTCGTTCACCCAGACGCTGTGCAGGTCGTGGTTGCGCAGGATGACCGGCCGGTCGCCCAGCGCCTCCAGGTGGCCGCGGTGGGGCAGCGGGCCCTGCCAGTCGCCGACCATCCAATCGCGCCCGACAATCGGCCCGTCAGCCGGAACCTCGCCGCTCGCGGCCGCGTGGGCGAGGCGGCGGGCCACCGCCTCGCCGCTCTTCAGGTCGCTCAGCACAACCTCGTCCAGGCTCAGGCCGTAGCGCACGAGGTGGATGTGGCTGTCCCAGAAGCCTGGCACGACGCACTGGCCCGGCTCGAGCTCAAGCACCCTGTCCGCTCCGGACCGCTCAGCAGCCGCTCCGAGCGCGCGCACCACGCCGCCCTCCGCCCACAGGGCGTCCGTCACCCCCTCGCCGTGCCACTCGCCGGTGTAGATCCTGCCACGTACGAGAAGCGACCCGGTTCGCGCGCCCTGCACGCCGACACCTCCATCGTGGCGTCGCCGCAGCGGGAGGAGGCCAGCGTGCGGCGGCCGAAAGGCTGGGACGACTGGGAGAGAGGAGTGGAGCCGACGACGTCGCGCCCCGAAGCCGGGCCCGAGGCCGGCGCCCCGGAGATCTCGTGGATGGGCGAGCGGGCGCTCATGATCCGCCTGGCCGACGTGCCGGGCCCAGTCGCTACCGCCCGGGTGCGCGCCGTGGCCGCGGCCCTCGAGGCAGCGGCCTCGCCCTCCCTGCAGGAGATTGTCCCCGCGTACACTTCGGTGCTCGCCCTCCTGGATCCCTTCGCGCCGGTCGGCTTCGACCCCGCCGCCGCCCGTCGCAGGGTGGCGGCGATCACGCGCCGTGCGCTCGCCCGCGTCGAGCCAGCCGCGGACAAGGGCCGCCTCTGGCAGGTGCCGGTGCGCTACGGCGGCGACGAGGGCCCGGACCTGGCCGCCGTGGCCGCCTGGGCCGGGCTCAGCCCTGAGGCGGTGGTCGCCCTGCACAGCGAGCGGGAGTACGACGTGCTGGCCATCGGCTTCCGCCCCGGCTATCCCTTCCTCGGCTTCCTCGACGAGCGCATCGCCGCGCCCAGGCTGGCCACGCCGCGGGCACGTGTGGAGGCCGGCTCCGTGGGCATCGCCGGGCGCCAGACCGGGATCTACAGCCGTACCTCGAGCGGCGGCTGGCAGATCGTCGGCCGGACAGACTTCGTGCTCTTCGACCCGGGGCGCGCCTCCGCCGCCGCCGCCTGCACGCTGGCGGTGGGCGACCGCGTGCGCTTCGTGCCGGCAGAGGGCGGGCACGCGTGATCGAGGTCGTGCGCCCGGGCCTCCTCGACCTCGTGGTCGACGGCGCAGGGCGCCGCGGCCTGCGCTTCGGCCTGTCGGAAGGCGGGCCGGCGGACGCGGCAGCGCTGCGGGCGGCCAACCGCGCGGCCGGTAACCCGCCGACAGCGGCCGGCCTCGAGCTTCTCGCCCAGGGCCCGGTGCTGGCGTTCGCCGACGGCGCCGTGCTCTGCGTGGCGGGCGGCGCCCTCACGCCGCTGCTCGACGGCCAGCCCATGCCGACAGGTGAGGCGTTCGCGGCGCCGGCCGGGTCGGTTCTCACGTTCCAGCGCGGGCGGCCGGGGCTGCGCGCCTACCTCGCGGTGCGGGGCGGGATTGCGACCGACGTCGTGCTCGGCAGCCGGAGTGCCGACCTGCCCGCCGCCCTGCCGGGCCTCGCCGGCCGCGCGCTGCGGGCCGGCGACCGCCTTGCCGTGGGCGCCCCGGGCGCGAGCGGCGAGCCCCTGGCACCCGCCCTGGCCGACCCGTCCCCGCCGCCGGCCCTGCGCGTGCTCCCGGGCCCGCAGTGGCGCTTGGCGCCGCCCGCCGTGCGCCGCCACCTCGTGCGTAGCGCGTTCCGGGTGACCCCCGCCGCCAACCGCGTCGGCATCGTCCTGGAGGCGGAGCGCCCAGGCCCCGACTGGCGTATGCCGCAGATGCCCTCCGAAGGCACGCTCGCGGGCAGCGTGCAGTGGACGCCGGCCGGCAGGCCGGTGCTCCTGGGCGTCGACCGGGGCTCGATCGGCGGCTACCCCAAGCCGCTGCAGGTGATCGCCGCGGACCTGTGGGCGCTCGGCCAGCTCCGACCCGGGGACGCCGTGCGGTTCGTGCGCGTGACGCGCCGCGATGAGATC
>JAKASY010000078.1 GCA_021817625.1 Bacillota bacterium
CGCCGATGCCGACTACCACCTCTCCCGCCCTACCGGGCGGCCCCAGTCCACGAGATCGTGCCGGTTCTCGGGTGTGACCTTGTCCACCAGCTCTTCGAGCAAAGGCGCGGGCAGGTGCCGCGCTCCCGCGCCGGCCGGTTGCTCCTGGGTCAGGTAGCGGTACACGCTGCGGCGGCTGATGCCCAGCCTCCGGGCGGCAGTGCTCTTGCTCACGCCCCGCCCGAGCAGGCCCTTGAGGTCGGACGCCTGCGCGTCGGTCAGGTGGCGCCTGCCTCCCTTGTAGACACCCCGCCTCTTGGCGAGGGCGATGCCCTCCCGCTGGCGCTCTCGGATGAGCGCACGCTCGAACTCCGCGACCGCCCCCATGAGCGACAGGAGGAGGGTGGCCATCGGCGTGTCCTGGCCCGTGAACGTGAGCGCCTCCTTGACGAACTCCACCTGCACGCCCCGGCCGGTCAGCTCGCGCACGAGCCTCCGCAGGTCCTCGAGGTTTCTGGCGAGCCGGTCCATCGAGTGGACCACCATCGTGTCGCCGTCGCGGACGTAGGCGAGGAGCGCGTCGAGCTCGGGCCGCTTAGTGTCCTTGCCCGACGCCTTGTCGGTAAACACCCGGTCGACCGCGACGCCTTCGAGCTGGCGCTCGGGATTCTGGTCGACCGTGGAGACACGTACGTAGCCAACCCGTTGGCCTACGGCCACGAGCATCCCTCCGTTGTGCGTACCGTTCAGACCGGCCGTCGCACCTCAAACGGCGAAGGCCGCCAGGAACGGCGGCCCCATGAGATGTGCGTCAAGCCGGTAGTTGAACCTGTCCTGTCGTAACTTGCGCGGACGAGCCGAGCGGTCTCGAGTAGCGCCGCGCCCGGTCAGGTCGTCACAGACGAAGCCGTGACAACAAACGAAACGAAGAGGCCGGCTTACCACGAGACGACCTGATCATGGCGGCTTGGGGTTCCGGTGCCCGGCGGGTCAGCGTGAGGATCTCGATGTCGCCCGCGCTATCGCCGTGCGGACTCGTTGGAGAAGGGCGACGGGCCCCACCCAATTGTTACTACCATCGTGCTGCCAGAGAATTCGTCCGTTCACCCCGAGCAGCGTGTACCACGTACCATCCTCCACGCCCAGGCTGTCGGCGAGCGTTCCCTGGGTGTCCACAACCACCGGATAGGACAGCCTGCCCGTCCGGCGTAGAAGACCTCGCAGCGCGCCGGGAGACGGTTCGGTCTGCGCCTCATCCACTGCTACGACACCAGGCAGGTGATCCGTACGAGCAACGGCCTCGTAGCGGTTGAGTGCTTTGAGCTGACGCGCGACGCTGCCGAACTCCGAGAGCCACGTGGCGAAGAAGACGAATAGCACGGCTCGCCCCGTGCGCACCTCGTACGTCCCCGCAGGGCCGCGCGCCGTCATCACTGGAAGCGCTACCTGGCCCGGCTCAAGCACGCCCGGCACTGTTCCAAGTCCGCGCCGGAGCACGGCTCTGGACCCGGCGGTCGGCGCCGGAATCACTCGGGCCAGCGCGTTTGCGAACACACGCGCCTGCTGACCCACGGCCGCGTAAGCGAGTTGCGTCATGTACACCCGCCGTTCCCGGCCGCGGGCGTCGATGAGATAGACGGCGGGCGTGTGGTCGATTGCACCATGCTCGATGGCCACCGCCATACCGTACTCCCGCCACACCCGGTTGAGGGTTCGCTTGCCCGCCGTGAGAAACCACCAGTCGTGGAGCATGCCGTGCGCCTTCGAATAGGCGTACACGTCGGACACTGCGGTCGCGGTCGGGTTCGCATCGATCGCCACGAGCGCCACCTCGCGCCTGGCCAACCGCCCCAGTGCGCGCCGGGCAAGGAGCATTTCCACGGAGGTCAAAGGGCAGATGGTCGTGCACCGGCTGTCGAGAAACGCGAGCAGCACGGCCCGCCCGCGAAACGTCCGAAGGCTTACCTTGCTGCCGAACTGGTCGGTCAGGACGAAGCTCGGCGCGCGAACGCCACCGAGCGGTGTCCCCGGGTCCACAAGCGGCGCTGTGTTCTGCGCTGTAGGCTGAACGCCGCGCGCTGAATCCCGCGCCGACGTGCCGCAGCCGGTCAGGCTCGCGAGCGTCACGATGGCGAGCGCACAAGCCGCGAGCCTACGCCACAACGTCACCGCGCCTGCCAGCCAAGACGCCACGTAGAGATGCGGCCGCCGAGATACCCGTATCCGACCAGTGTGGCTGCCGTGACAAACAGCCCGCCGTTGGCCCAGGGTGCCAGGGGCGATAGGTTGTCGAACAAAATCGCGAGCGTGTTGCCGGGCAGGCCTATGCCACAGCAGCCTACGGCGGCAAGCGCCGCAAACAGTGCCATCGCGGACAGCACGATTCGCCCCGCGATGGCCGGCCCCGCAGGATAGGCGGCGACCAGCGCCGCCGCCACCACGACGCCTTCGACTGCCATCAGCAGCCATGCCGGCCAGTAGACCGAGATCCACAGGTGGTGTGTCACCACCCACGTAAACGATGCTGTGTGCCCGTCCGGGATTACCGTCCCGGGCCGGTAGGGCAGGCGAACGGGAGGCAAGGCGATGTAGCCGGCCAGAACCTGACGAAGCGCCACGAACGCCGTCCAGATCGCGAGCGCCCCGGCCACTCGCATGCCCGCCCGGAGGAGGCGGGCCGCAGTGCTATGCTGATCGCCCCTGGCCACCACCGGCGGCGTCATGCCAGCCAGTGGCCGGGTCCCAGCACCCAGTAGTAGGCGATCCACACACCCGCGGCCACGACGATCACGCCGCTCGCCCTGCCGATGTACGGAAGGACACTGCGAATCGCGCGCTCCATCGCGCCGCGCCAGAGCGCCGTGCCGACGGACACCGAAACGAGCACAAGCGAGACGCCCAAGGCGAACACCACGACCACGCCCACCGTACCCGCGAGGCCCGCTCCCGCCACCTCCGCCAAGAGGGCGATGAAGATGGGGAGGGTGCAGCTGAGCGCGGCAAGGCCGTAGGCCGCACCCGTCGCCACGAGGGTTCCCACGAAGCCACCCCCGAGCGCGTCCACACGGCTCGCGATCGCCCCTGTCGACAGGCCGATGGCCAGGCGGTCGAGGTACATGAGCACTCCCATCGCCACGAGCGCTACGGCGAGCGCCACCATCAGAAACGGCAGGACGCGAAACAAGGCATGCGCGACAAGCGAGAACAGCACGGCGGCCACGGCGACCACGAGCGAGAAGCCCAGCGCCAGAAGGATCCCCGCTACTCCCCCGCGCCAGGCTCGCTCGCCAATTCGCGCGCTCCCCGCCTGCCGGCCGAGCAGGAGCGCAATCGTGGCGGGCAGCATGGCGATCCCGCACGGACTGAAGGCGGACGCCGCACCGGCGCCAAACGCCAACACCATCGTAGGGTTCATGGGCCACCTCCGCGTGAGCCGCAAAGCTCGCGTCGGGAGCAAGCCGCCCCCGCGGGCTGCCGGTTCAGGATGTAGGTCTAAGCTCGTGTGGACGTGGCGGCGCTCTTCACCAGAGCGAGAAGCTTCGCGTTCGACGGAATGCCGCCGTCATAGACCACCTTGCCCGTAGGGGACAGCACGACCACGGTATCCAAGTAGTCGATGTGGTAGCGGTTGAGGATGGCGCTTGTGGCGAACCCCTCGGGCCAGGTCGCGCCGGTCTGCTGGGCCATTTGTTCAACCTGGCTTGCCGTATCGACCTGCGGCGTCACGTCGAGCGACACGACCTGCGCCCTCGCGCTGAGTGCCTTGTAGACCTGCGCGATTTGGCTGTTGCCCTGCCAGCAGCTGGAGCAAGACGCCGACATGAAGTAGAGAAGCGTCGGGCGCCCGGCCGGGAACGTCACGGCCTGCCCGGTGACGGACGTGAGGCGATAGCCGTTACCGACGGCGGCCGCCTGCGTCGGCGTCCCGGGCGTGGACGTCGTGGCGTTACCGCCGTAGACCACGCTCGTGCCGGTAGCGCCGTAGGTCGCGCCGGGGTCGGCGGTTGCGCCCGCGCCACCATGAGTCAGCATCACCCCGACGACAACCGCTGCGGCGGCCACCCCCGCCCCGGCCAACGCCAGCCAACCCTTGCCCAACGGAGACGTCCTCTGCGGCCCTCCATCGGCGTGGCGCACGCGCTTCCTCTTGTTGCTCATGCCCCTACCTCCTTGTGTGCCAGCCTCGGAGATCAGCGTCTCGATCCCGCCCGTTCGCCGACCCCGCGGGGCTTCCGCCTCGAGGGGCTATCCTGCGCAGCAGGAAAGCTTCGTCACGTCCTTGTCGAAACTCATGGCGGCGAGCTTCAGCCCCTCGCCGAACGTGAGGTACGGGTGCATCGTGTCGCGTAGATCCTGGAGCGTGAGTTCGTAGCGCACGGCCAGGGTCGCCTCCGTGATCATCTCGCCGGCGTTCGGGGAGAGAATGTGGACGCCCACGACGCGGTCGCTCCCCTCCTCGGCCACGATCTTGATGAAGCCGCGCGTGTCCCGATTCGCGAGCGCTCGCGGTACGTATGCGAGGGGCAGCGCCGCGCTGCGTACGCTCATCCCTTGGGCGCGGGCCCGCTCTTCGGTGAGGCCGACGGCGGCAACGGCCGGGTCGGTGAACGTGACGCGTGGCACGGCAGCGAGATCCTCCTCCGTGGCCGCGCCGTCCGCCGCAAGCGCGTTGCGCGCGGCCACCGTTCCCTGGTGGGCCGCGACGTAGACGAACATCGCCTCGCCCGTCACGTCCCCGGCCGCGTAGATCCTCGGCGCCGTCGTCTCAAGACGCCGGTCCACCTGAACGGCCCCCTTCGGGGTGAGCGCGACACCCGCCCTTTCCAGGTTGAGTCCCTCGGTCCGAGGCCGGCGGCCCGTAGCGACCAGTAGCGCGTCCGCCGTAAACGTCACCACCCGGTCGTCGATCTCGGCATCGATCGTGTAGGTCCGGCCCGAGCGGGAGACGCGCCGGACGGCCACCCCCACGTGGGAGGAGATGCCCTCGCTAGCCAGGTAGCCGGCGAGTTCCGGTCCGACGCTCGCGTCCTCGGCCGGCACAAGGCGGCCGAGCGCCTCGAGGACCGTGACCCGCGCGCCCAGCCGAGCGTAAAGCTGGCCGATCTCGAGGCCCACGGCGCTGCCGCCGAGCACGATGAGGTGCTCGGGCGCATACGGAGGCGCCAGCGCCTCGGTGCTTGTCCAGTAGCCGGCCTCCTCCAGGCCGTCGATGGGCGGTGCCCACGGCCTCGCGCCCGTGGCCAGGACGACGGCGCCGGTCGAAACCTCGTCCCCGTCCACGTTGAGCCGCCCGGGGGCCGCAAGCTCGGCATGCCCGCGCACAAGCGTAATGGCCGGGTAGGCGTCCAGCACGTCGAGATACTTCGCCTGGCGCAGCTCGGCGACGAGCTCGTCCGTTTGGGCGATGACGGCGCCGAGGTCGACGCCGCCTCCCGACGTGGTCAGTCCCCGAAAGTCGTCGCGCATCGCGGTGTGCCGCACTTCGGCCGCCGCGAGCAGGGTCTTCGAGGGGACACAGCCCACGTTCACGCATGTTCCGCCAATCGTCGACTGCTCGACGAGGAGCACCTTGGTGCCCCGCTCGGCACCCTCAATGGAAGCGGCGAATCCGGCCGATCCCCCGCCGATCACCGCAAGATCGAACTGCTTCACCTAACCGACCCTCCCGACCTGGGACATGTGCCCCGACCGCTACGCGGGCTCGGCTCCGTACCCAGCGCTCTTCACCGCGTCGACGAGCGCCTCCACCGATACCCCCCTGCTCGCCTCGACCGTGGCGAGCTTGCGGACGTACTTGACGTCCGCGCTCTCCACCCCGGGTGTGGCGGCAAGGGCGCCTTTCACCTTCACCGCGCAGTCAAGACAGTGCATGCCGCTGATCGTGAGCTGGACCCGCATCGAACCCACCCTCCTTCTGGAAACCCGACTCGCATACGACGCAGGCGGACGCGGCACCATGCCGTGTCCGCCAGACTGCGACCGCGACGCCGCCAACGACGACCGCCGCGATCGCCCCGAGAAGCACGCCGTGTAGGCCAGCCCAGGCGACGAGCCCGCCCCCGGCCACGAGGAGCAACGGGAGGCCGCAGCACAGGAAGAGCGGAACGATGAGCAGCACGCCCGCCGACGCGCTTTCCGTCCGCCCCGGTTCGCGCTGGGACTCGGCGCTCTTCATGTCGTCGCCTCGCTTTCCTCGAGCGACAGTGTTGTGCAACTGTAGAGTTCCTCCGCGTGGCGGGAGACCATCGCCCGGGCGAGGTCCAGGATCTGCCGCACCCTCGGGTCCGCCAGCCGGTAGTACATCCACCGGCCCTCGGGCCGGGCGGCGACGAACCCGCACCACTTGAGGCAGTTCAGTCCCGCCGACACCTGGCTTTGGGGGATGCCCGTCTGCGACGCGAGCTCGCCTACGCTCTTCTCCCCCTCGAAGAGCGCCTCCAGAACGCGCAGCCGCTGCGCGTTGCCGAGGCCTCGAAAAAACCGCACCTCGGAATCCGCCAGGAGCGCGCGCGGGTCGGCCGCCTCTCGGACTCGAACGCTGGCCATGACTTACCCTCCCGAAGGGGTTGGCGTGTGGGTAGGATGCCGGGTCGCCTGTTTTTTCGCCGTTCCCAGCCGCCGGGCCGTGGCGAGCCCCGCGGACATCGACACCAGGAACGGAACCGTGAAGGTGAGGGCATCTCGAAGGGCAGCCGCCATGGGTAGGCGCTCTACACCGATCAGCACGCTGCCGACGATGGCCGCGGTGACGACCGACTGACGCGAGAGCCGCCCGCTGCGCAAAGCACACCGGCCGCATACCAGGGTGGGCTGACGTTCTACGACGATGGCGTAGCGTGCGGGGTGGACACGGCACAAGGGGCAGGACGTGTCGTCTCGTTCCGGCACGTCTACCGCCCCCTGGGCCAAGAGCCGGCGCGGATTGGCTGGGCTGTCCTACCTAGGCGGACTTGCCGCCCGTCTTCGGACGCCCGCAGCACTCGTCCTTAGGCTTTCCAGACCCACACGGGCACAGATCCTCTTCCGCGCCGCCGTGGGGCACCGGCATGCCACAGCAACCCATCACACCCACCTCCTCTATAGTGCAACTTTACAATATGAGAACGGGAGCGAAAGTCAAGACCCCGCGCAGCCATCCGCGCACCGGTGATGATGTAACAGGGCGGCCTTAATGCAGGGCTGAGAGCACATGGCCCAGGCGCGGCGCCCGTGTGGGTGCTGACGGTAGCACCGCCGAGGCTGCAGGTCCGGTCGGGACGACCACGGCGAACGGCGAACGAACAACCGCTGACTGCGAAAGCCGGGCTTGGCTCAGCGACCCCTCAGGCGGTGACGACGAGCCGTCCGTACATGCCCTGCTGGGCGTGCCCGGGGACGGGGCAAAGGTAGTAGTAGACGCCGCTGCTAACCGTCAGGCCCGCGCTTTCACTGTAGTAGCGAGCGGTAGCCAGGCTCTTGGTTGTGCGTTCCGGCAGGGGTGGCATGACAAACCAGTTTGCGATGCTCATCATCGCCATGAAGGGGTACGGGGGTCGGGTGGACGTAAGTTCGAGC
>JAKASY010000079.1:0-6931 GCA_021817625.1 Bacillota bacterium
GCGCGGCCGGATCTTGGCGTCGACCCAAGCGCCGCTGGGCTGGCCGGGCTCCTGCACGACTGGGGTCGGGGCGAGGGCAGCGCGGAGGCGATACTCGCCGCCGCGGTGCGCCTGGGGGTGCCGGTGGGGCGGGCGGCGCGTCGGCGCCCGGTGGCCCTGCTCCACGCGCCGGTAGGCGCGGCGCTCCTGCGCGAGCAGGGTCTGGGTGACGACGCGGTCCTCAGGGCCGTTTCCCGGCACACGGCCGGGGCAGCCGACATGGGTGCGCTCGACCTCCTCGTGTACACGGCCGACTTCTGCGAGCCGGGGCGTACCCACGAGGGCGCCGCCGAGGTGAGGGCGCTCCTGCGCCGCGACCTGCGGGCGGCCGCGCGCCTTGCCACGCGCCATACGATGGAGCACCTTTTGGCACAGGGAGAGATGGTAGAGACGTCTGCGCTCGACCTTTGGAACGATCTCGTGGCGGATGGCGAGGAGGCTTCGGCATGACCGCGAAGGAGAAGGCGGAGCTCGTGGTTGCCGCGTGCGAAGAGCACAAGGCGCTGGAGACGGCGATGCTGCCCCTGCGGGACACGATCGTGGCCGACTACTTCGTGATCGCCGCCGGGCGGTCGCGCGTCCAGGTGCAGGCGCTCGCAGACGCCGTGGAGGAGCGCCTCGACCAGGCCGGCGTGGCCCTGGGCCACCGGGAGGGGTACGACGCGGCGCGGTGGGTCCTTCTCGATTACGGCGACGTCGTCGTGCACGTGTTTGCCGAGGAGGAGCGCCGGTTCTACGGTCTCGAGCGCCTGTGGGAGGAAACCGAGGCCGCGCGGGAGGACGCCTGAAGCCGGCACGGCCGAAGCGGCGAGCACGCGTTGACACCGCCCGGGGCCGCGGGTAACATGTTGCCCTGGACGCGCTCGCCGGAGGGCGCTTCGTTTTGGGGCGGTAGCTCAGCTGGGAGAGCACTTGAATGGCATTCAAGAGGTCAGGGGTTCGATCCCCCTCCGCTCCACCACTTGGAACCCGCATCCCGCAAGGGATTGCGGGTTTTCTCTTTCTCACGATGCGTTGCTCGAAGGGCCGTTCTACTGCAACGCTACTGCAACCGGCCTGCGAGCGTCTTGTCCATCGCCTTCCCCAGCCGGCTGACGGCCTTCTCGGCGAGTCCCGGCGTCAGGTGGCTGTAGGTGTTGAGGGTCTGGGCGATGGTGCTGTGGCCGAGGAGGGTCTGTACCACCTTCGGGTGCTCGCCCAACTCCAACAACGTTGAGGCGAAGGCGTGCCGCAAGTCGTGGAAGCGGTAGTGCGGTAGCTCGGCTTTCGTGAGCAACGCATCGAAGGAGCGGGAGGCGTTGCGCGGGTCGACGGGGCCGCCGTCAGGCACGGTGAACACGAGGCCGGCGTCCTTGTAGGCCGCGCCGACCAACAGGCGCTCCTGGTTCTGACGGGCCTTGTGGGCGCGCAACTCGCGCCGGGCGACGTCAGGGATTGGGATGGTACGTCGCGATAGCGTCGTCTTGGGCTCCGTGAATACCAGGCCCTCGGCGCGCGTGCGGATCAGGTTGCGCGTGATGGTCACGGTGGGCTTGTCGAGGTCGATGTCCGACCAGCGTAGCGCGAGCAGTTCGCCGCGCCTGGCGCCAGTTGCCCACGCGAGCAGGAACAGAGCGCTGAGCCGGTGTCCGCGCGCCGCCTCGAACAGCTTGCGCATGTCCTGCGCGGTCGGCGGATGGATCTCGTGTCGCGGCTGCCGAGGAGGATTCACGGCCTCGGCCACGTTGCGCACGAGCAGCCCTTCACGGACGGCCTGTTTGAGGGCCTGGTGCAAGACGGCGTGCATGTACGCCACCGTGCGTGGAGACAGGCCGCCCTTGCGGCGCTTGGCTCCCCCCTCGAGACGTTCCAGGTAGAACCGTTGCAGGTGCTCCGGCCGCAGGTCCTTGAGCCGCAACGTGCCCAGGCCCGGCACGATGTGGGCGCGAATCATCGTCCCGTAGGACTCCCACGTCGACTGCCGTACCTTGGGCCGCGCGTAGGTTGTATGCCAGCGGTCCAGCCACTCGCCGAGCGTCAGGCGGGGCGACGCCGGCAGCGTCCCCTCGCTCGCTGCCGTCACGGCCGCGTTCAGCTTCTCGGCCACCTCTTGGCGCGTGCGCCCGTAGAACGTCCTGCGGATCAGGCGCCCGGTCTCCTTGTCGCGTCCAACGCTTACTTGAGCCATCCAGCGGCCGTCTGAGCACCGCGTTATGCTTCCCTCGCCGTTGCCTCGTTTGCTCAAGTCGTCCCCCCTCAGTGGTCAGGTGGCGGCGGGACAAGCCGCCACCATGAGCGAAACACATCTGGGGCCGCAGTGTCAGGCGGCGGCCGCGCATTCAGGTCCATGCGCTAGCTTGCCTGGCGCTCGAGCCAGCGAATGAATGCGTCGCGCGGGATACGGATGGCTCGGCCAAACCGGACGACGGGAAAGCCCTCGGCGTGCACCAACGTGTACATGGTGGCCTCGGAGACGCGAGCCACCTTAGCTGCCTCCGGCACGTTCAGCATGAGAGGGAGAGTGTCGGGGCCCGTAACCTGTCGTTGCTCGCTCACCGGCTCACCCTTTCCTGGGCGACAACAGCGCCTACTTGATGTACCGGGCGTCGGTCGGGTAGCCCACGCCTCCGCAGGCGTCGTGAACGGGTCTACTGCCCGGTATGTGCTGGCCCATGGCCTTGTGGCAGGACGTGCACACGAACGCGACCAGACGACGCGGGCGACTAGGCGCGTCCGCCTTGGGCGTGCCTGCCTTGTCGTCCAGCCACTGAGCGCGGCGCATCGCGTCACGTGTGTCCAATGGCACCGCCGGGCGACCGCAGTGCTCGGCCGGCGTATCAGTGAACAAGGCAGAGCGGCCTAGGGTGCGCCGGCACGATGTGCAGAGCCACGTGCAAACGGTGCGCTGGATGGTGCCAGGGTCCTTGGGTGTCGGTGTGGCCATCGACTCGTCCTCCTCGTTCGTCTACTTCGCTCAGCGGGAGTGCTGCGCGTGCCAGGCGTCACGGATTGCCCGGCCAAGGTCCTCAACGTGCTCCACCGCGTACATCACGGGCTTCATCCGGGTGCCGCAAGGCTTGTGGGTGAGGGTCGCGTCGGGCGGGTAGTAGTTGGTCGAGCGCTCGTTGCAGGGGACGCACAGGAACTGGACGCGGCGGTCTTCAGGCGCTGCCATAGGGCGTTCCTCCTCGTGGTCAGTGAGTCGCGACGACGTGTGCCTCCTCGGCGATCTCGGCCCGCATGGCGGCCAGTAGCGCGGCGCGCATCTGCTCCTCGGCCTTCGCCTTGGCGTAGAGCGCCTTCGCGACATCGCGGCCGATGCGTTCCCGGCGGTCCGCCGGCAGGTAGCGGTAATGGCGCACGGCGCGCTGCAGTTCCGGCGCCTGGGCCTCAAGCTCGGTCACGCACTTTGCACGCTCCACGCGGTACTCCTCGAGCGTGAGCGGCTCCGTCGCGGTGTCAGGCAGCATCTCCATTGTCGGGTCCTCCTTGAAGTTCGTCGGCCCATACGCTGGGAGCAGCCGCTTGGAGCGCCGCCATGAATCCGTTGTCGGCGGATACGACGGCCGCCAGAGGAGCGGGTTCCCGACGCCACACATCGGGCTTGCGGTTGGTCAGCCACTGAACGGCCGCAGCAACGTCGGGAGCCACCGTCTTAGTCACAATCTTGGTTGTGAAGAGCTCGTAGTTCCCGGTCTGCGGGTTGAGCCTGGTTTCCCTGGTCGTCTCGTCGTACTGGAAGCCCACCGCCCGGCGGAACAGGGCGTTCTCGACCAGGAGGTCCGCCACTTCGCGGCCGGATGCCAGCGCATCAGCGAAGTCCTCGTGTTCGCGTTGCCAGTCGTAGAGCGTGCGGACACCGATGCCGAGGTTCGCGGCGATCTCCTCGTGGGTAAGGCCGTTACGTGCCCACGCCTCGACCAGTTCGAGCTTGCGGGGATCGTACAGCGTGCGTCGGGCCATCGGTGGTGCTCCTTCCTCGTCGGCGCCTGAGGCGTGGCCGGCGGTGCGAGTGTTCGGGCGTCGGGCAACGGGTCAGCGGTGGGAGTGGCCACCGACAGGGAGCGGAGCCGGGGCGGTGCGGAAAGGCGAAGGCTTGGCACCGGCAGGCCGGTTTCGGCCCTGCCCGCGTCCCTGGCGGAGAGTGGCGCGTGCAGCGCTGCGACGACGACGACCACATGGCCCACGCCCTGCACCGTTCGCCGTCCGCGCGGTCGGCCTTACAGCGGCGGCGCTGGATTGCTTCAGGGTTGTACGTCTGGCCCGCCTCCCCCGCTGTGGGGCGCGCTTCGTGCGGTAACCGCGGCATCGGGGCTCACCCGTTCCAACCCCGGATGTTCCGGAGGTGGCGGTTGAAGTGCCGTGTGACCTCCATGCCAGTCGCGGCGGGATTGCCGGCCCCGCTGATGTTGACGGTCTGACGAGCGTCGACGTTGGTGACCCGCGCGTTGCCCTGGCCCAGAAGTCTCTCCATCTGGGCGTGGGTCATAGCGCCGGCGACACGCGGTATGTGCGCGGTGAAGGCATGGCGGGCCGCGGACTCGCGGCCGCCTAGCGTAGTGGCCCCGGACCGCACCGCGGCGGCGGCGGCCTGAGCCCCGTACGAGCCGGGTTCCACGGGTACGCCGATAAGTCCGATCTTCGCGCCGGTCACCTGGTCGAGAGCGCTGATGGCCGGGTCGAGCACCGGGGCCAACGTGCGGGCGACGGCGTCGGCGAGCTGTATCACGTCGTTCGTGACGTTGCCCACCCATTGCGAGATCTCTTGCCAGTGCGACGCCAGCTCTTCAACCGCCAGGCCGGCGACCGCCACCCACGCGAACGGGTTACTTACGAGCGCGATGGCCGCGATGGCGCCCCCCAGTAGCACCACGGCCTCGACGAGCGCCTTCACGGGCTCCTTTGCGCGGGCGAGCCAGTTGACGAAGTTGGCCACCTGCTGAACGGCGAAGCTCAGCACGATTGCGATGCCTTCCAGGGACTTGGCGAGGAGCCCAAGGAACGTCTGGGCGGCTCCCCCTGCGCCGTGCCCGTTGAGAGCCCCGAATAGCGACCCGAGCGCGCTCCCGACCGTGTTGCCCAGGTTGGCGAACGCCGCCCCGAGGTTCTCGATGGACTTCCACAGGCCGTCCAGGACGCCGCTTCGGGCGATGAGCCCGAACAGGACGGCGATGACGCCACCAACCGCCCCGACGACGCTCACAACCGGCTTGAACACGGCTGCGATGACGCCGCCCACGCGGGCCATGTCGGCCAGGAACGCCGCGATGTCGGAAGCCCACTGCGGGACGTTCCGGATGACGTAGGCGTTGAGGTCGCTGAGGGCCTTCCCGACGCCGCCTAGTGGCCCAGACAAGTCCCTGACGAGATCGATGCCGAGGTCCATGAAGAACCCGGTCGCCTCGACGTGCATCTTCTTGAAGGCGAGCGATAGGTCGTTCGCCTGCGCGGCCGCGCGCTGCCAGCCCCTCGGAAGCACCTGCTGCGCGACCTTGTAGAGAGCGTTGTACTGGTTCATCAACGTGGGGCTGAGATACAAGTCCTGCAGGCTGGCGCCTGTGGCCTTGAGCGCCGTCGAGAACGCCAGCGCCTGTTGCTGCCCGGTCCACAGCATCCGGCTGAGTTCCTGGGTCGAAATGGCCGTGTTTCCGAGGGCGTTGAGGAGGTCTGCCACGGCGCCCGTTGCCGCAACGGCCAGCCCAGCGAACGCCCCTCCGGCATCACCGAGGGCGGCCGTTGCAGTTGAGCCGAATGCCTCGACCGCCGCCGAGGCGCCCTGGTTACTGCCGCCACCGGAGCCCCGGCCCATAGTGGCCACGACGGTTCTCTGCAGGTGCTTGAGCACCTCCATGAGGCTCGTGCCGCCCACGTCGATTTCCGTGAAGCGTTTGACCGCCAGGTCTGCCACCTGGGTCAGGAGTTGGCCGAAGGAGTTGAAGTCCTTCATGGCCCGGGTCAACTCCTTTGGGTCCCAGCCGAAGTCCAGGGTCATACCGTGCTCGGTCAGACCGTCCCAGCCCGCCATATCTAGCCCCTCCTTTCGCCGAGTTCCCGATTGACGGCGTCGAGCGTCGCGTGGATGTCCGCCCCAGCCTTGGTCAGGAGTTCCGCCGCCGCCTCGCGTCGGTCGGGGTCCGGCTCCAGTCCGACCGCCTCGAATTCGGCCACGCCCATGAACGCAGCCAACCCCGCGTTCAGCTGGACTACGTCGAGCAGCATGCGCAGCACCACGTTCCCGCGGCTCATCGCGCGTGCGCGCCAATCCGAGCCTGCACGCTCGCCGACCAGGTGCGCTCGGTTGACGGCCGCCTCCATCTCGCCGCGCAGGCTCTGCAGCTCGGTGAACATGCGCCGCTCCCAGGCGCGGTACTCCTCTTCTGAGGCCGTGATTCGAGACACGTCCAGCGCAACGCGCGGAGCATGATCGCGCGGGATGTTGCCGCCGTGCTTGCGTTTCATTGCTGGGCTCCTCGCCGGCTCTTGCCGGTCAGAGGGACGACGCGGACCATCTCCTGCAGCCGGTCCACGATGCGGATGTCCAGGCGCTCGGCCAGTTCCTTCATGCTGAGGTTGCTTGTCGCGACGGTGGGTAGCATGGCGCCGTATCGGGCGTCCACGAGGTCAAACAGTTGCTCCAGCGCCCAATCGGTCCGTCGTTCGGCCCCGAGGTCGTCCAGCACAACCAGCCGCTCATTACGCGCGATGTTCCACGCCCGCGCGGTGTCGCCGTCGTCTTCCACATCGAGCGCGCGGCGCCGCGCTTCCAGAGCCTTCGCCACATTCACAAACGCCACGGGCGGGTCGTACTTCCAGGCCGGGTTCACCTCCCAGTAGCGCTGCCCCGTGCCTCGCTCTGGTTGATGCCACGCGCCCTGAGGCTCCTGCTCCGCGCGAGCGTGCAAGATCGCTGCCG
>JAKASY010000079.1:6941-7517 GCA_021817625.1 Bacillota bacterium
CCGCCAACAGCGACTTGCCGGTGCCCACAGGCCCGGTAACGAACAGGCCGGGGACTCGGGCAGCCAGGAGCGCCTTGGCCGCGGCCAGTGCCGTCATGCGCTCCGTTCCGTTGGTGTCGAAGGCGTCCAAGGTCGCGGTCAGCAACCGGCGAGGGATTCCGCGTGCCGCGAGGGCCGGCACCATGCACCCCGACCATACGAGCTCAAGGCCCATGTCGTACGTGTTCAGCACGATGTGCGGGATGCGGCACTGGCACCCTTCCCCCGCAGGCCACGTACACGGTTCTGGGGGCGTGCGCAGGGTGTTCTCGACCTTCTCCAGGCTCGAGACGCCGAAGTCCTCGGTTCGCTCGTATGCGCGCCACATCTGCTCGTCCCACCCGGCCGTCGCAAGCGGGAAGCGCTCAGATAGCTCCCGGGTCAAAAGCGATGCCGTTGTAGTCGTTTCCGGGGTCCGCTCCTGCACGCTGGCTGCCTCCATGGTCCGTCGTCCTCCTCGTCGCCCTCTGGGCTTGGCGGTACTCCGTCACGATGTCTGGGAGCGCCGACGGCCCAAGGGACCGGCGTCCAAGGTCG
>JAKASY010000080.1 GCA_021817625.1 Bacillota bacterium
CAGCGAGTGCTGGCCCGGGCACGAGCGGGCGAGCGGCCAGCGCTCGTCGTCACGCCGGCGGGCGGGTCGGTGGGGAACGTACCGTCCGGCGCATACGCTGCGGAGGCCGGTGACCGGATCCTGGCCGGGGTGGATGCGCTCCTCGCCCGCGTCGGCGGCTAGGCGGCGGCTCGGAGCGCGCGTCGTTCGTAAGGAGGCAAGGCGCATGGAGGAGTTCGACCTGCTCGTACGGGGAGGCACGCTGGTCGGCACGTCGCTGCCCGAGGCGGAGCGCCGGGCGGACGTCGGCGTGCGACGGGGCCGCGTCGCGGCCATCGGCGACCTGAGCGCCGCCCAGGCGGGCCGGACGCTGGATGCGGCCGGCCTGTTCGTGTCGGCCGGATGGATCGACCTGCACGCCCACGTCTTCCGGCCTCTGGGGGACGGCCTGGACCCGGACGAGGACGCGGGCGTGTCGACCGGCGTCACCACGGTGGTGGACGCCGGCTCCTTCGGGGCCCACCACTACGACGCGTTCGTGGAAGAGGCCGCAGCGCCCGCGGCCACGCGCGTCCTCGGGTTCATGAACATCTCCGTCGACACGACGCGTAGCCCGCGCCACGGCCACTGGGACAACTTCGACACCCGGCGCACGCTCGCCACGCTGGAGCGCGATGGGGGAAGGCACCTGGTCGGCGTCAAGGTCCTCGCGAGCCAGACGCACTGCGCGGGCATGGGCCTCGAGCCCGTCAAGCTGGCCGTGCAGGCGGCGCGCCTGTCCGGCACGCGCGTGATGAGCCACATCGGCAACTCGCCGCCCGTGATCTCGGAGGTGCTCGACCAGTTCGAGTGCGGCGACGTCGTCACCCACGCCTGGCACGGCAAGCCCGGCGGCCTGCTCGACCGCGCGGGTCGCGCCATCCCGGCGGCGCTGGCCGCCACAGCGCGCGGCGTGCGCTTCGACATGGGCCACGGCAGCGCGTCGTTCGCCTTCGCCACCGGCGAGCGCGCGCGAGCCGCCGGCCTACGGCTCGACTCGGTGAGCACCGACATCCACGCGCCCAACCACATCGACGGGCCGGTGTACGACCTGGCCACGACGATGTCGAAGGCGCTTCACATCGGGTTCGGCCTGGAGGAGGTCGTGGCGATGGCCACCGAGGGCCCGGCGCGCTCGCTCGGGCGCGAGCGGGAGCTGGGCACGATCGCCGTGGGCCGGGAGGCGGACCTCACCGTGTTCGCGCGCGTCGACGCGCCGGTGCGGCTTCGCGACGCGGAGGGCGCGGAGGTCGAGGTACAGGGCCGGCTCGTGCCGCGCTACGCCGTGCGCGCCGGCGCGGTCCACACCTGCCGTGACGCCCTGGAGCGGGCGGCGGCGGAGCGAGGCGTCCGCTAGCGTGGCGGCCGGGGCGGAGACGGGCAGCGGCCGGCTCGCGGGCCGAAAGGCCCTGGTCGTGGGCGCGAGCGAGGGCATCGGCCGGGCCGTGGCCCTGCGCTTCGTCGCCGAGGGCGCGGACGTGATGATCGCCGGCCTGCCTGACGGCACCGTGGAGCCGACCGTGCGGGAGCTGCGCGCGACGGGACGGGAGGCGGCCGGGGTCGGGGCCGACGTGTCCAGGCTCGAGGACTGCCGACGGGTGATCGACGAGGCCTTCGCGTTTCTGGGCCGGGTGGACATCCTCGTGAACAACGTGGGCGGCGGCGGTTACATCGGACCCCTGCACGAGGTGCCGCTCGAGGCCTGGGACCACGCCTACCACGTGAACCTGCGGCCGGCGGTGGTGTGCAGCGCCGCCGTCCTACCGGGCATGATCGAGCGGCAGCGCGGCGCGATCGTCCACACCACGAGCACGCGCGGCCTGAGCGGGCGACGTCACTACAGCCCCTACTCGACGATGAAGGCGGCGCTCAACCAGCTGACGCGCTGCATGGCGATGGACTACGCGGACAAGGGCATCCGCGTAAACGCCGTCGCGCCCGGGGCGATCGCCATCGAGCGGTCGGAGCGCGTCCTGGCGGCGCTCGACGACCCGGCCGCGGAGGCCGCCTTTCTGGCCGCGGCGAGCGTGCGCGAGCGGCGCTCGCTCGAACGCCTGCGGGCCCATCCGGAGACCCGGCAGGACTACGAGCTCGGGCGTGCGCCCATGCACCGGCGCGGCCTGCCCGACGAGGTGGCAGCGGCGGTCCTGTTCCTGGTCTCGGACGAGGCGTCCTACGTCACGGGCCATGTCCTGGCCGTCGACGGCGGCCGCTCGGCCGGGCAGTAGGGAGCCCTAGTTAGAGCCGGCTGCCCTCGACAAGCACGTTCTCGGGCCGCTCGCCCGCGAGGACGCGCAGCACGTTCGCTAGGCCCATGCGCAGGATGCGCGCCTGCGAGCCGCGCGTCGCTCCGGCGTAGTGCGGCGTCACCACCACCTGCGGAAGGTCGGCGAAGGGGCTTGGACCGCCGCGCTCGCTTCGCAGCACGTCGAGTCCGGCGCCGAGAAGGTGGCCCGAGGCGACCGCCTCGTGGAGCGCCTCCTCGTCGACGAGCTCGCCGCGGGCGGTGTTGATGAACACGGCGCCGGGGCGCATGCGGGCGAAGGCGTCGCGCCCGAACATGCCTTGCGTCTCGGGCGTGAGCGGCACGTGGGCGCTTATCACGTCGGAGTCCGCGAGCAGGGAGTCGAGGTCCTGGTGGCTCGCGCCGAGCGCCGCCTCCCGCTCCGGCCCGAGGCGCCGGCGGCTGTGGTAGGAGACGTGGCAGCCGAACGGGCGCAGGCGCTCGGCCACGGCGCAGCCGATCGCGCCCATGCCGACGAGGCCGACGCGGCTGCCCTCGAGATCGGCGACGCCGCTCGCGAGCATCTCGGCGAACGGCCAGGCGCCCTCGCGCGTGCGGTGGGCGGCGTAGGGGAGGCGGCGCAGCACCACGAGCATGAGCATCACGGCGTGCTCCGCGACGGCGGCGCTGTTCGCGCCGGGCGCGTAGGCCACGGTGACCCCGGCGGCGCGCGCGGCCGCCAGGTCAATGTTGTCGTAGCCGACGCCGAGACGCTGGACGAAGCGCAGGCGGGGGGCGAGGGCAAAGACGGCGGCGTCGACGCGGGCATGGACGACGAGGAGGATGTCGGCGTCCGCAAGGAGGCGGTCGCGCTCGTCCCCGTCCGCCCCGGTGGCCACCGCGAGCGTGTGTCCCGTCGGCAGGCGGGAGCGCAGGGCCCCGACCGCCGAGGGTGGCAGCGGATCGATCACGCAGACGTTCACGGGCATGCTCCTCCCGGACGGTTGGCAGGGCAGGGCCCGGCGCGAGGCGCGGTCAGCGCGCACCCGCCCCCTCGAGGCGCGCCATGCGCTCGACGAGCTGGCCCAGGACCTGGTCTTGCGCGAGAAGGTGCTCCTGGATCTTCACGGCCTCGTGCAGGACCGCGTCCGCGTCCGTGTAGGTCGCCTCGGCGCGCTTGTCGGCGGAGTCCGCCTGCACGTTCTGGCCGACGATGATCACGGACAGGAGCACCAGCTGCAGGAAGGTCTGCGACACCCATGACACCATGATGACGGGGTTACGGGAGCCGATCGCCGCCGGCAGGCTGACCACGGCCAGGCAGGCGAACAGGTAGGCGCACCACATCGTGCCGACGCCGTTCGTGACCTTGAGGGCCAGCCACTTGTTGAAGCTGGCGATGGCGCTGCCGGATGGGAGCTGGTCCTTGACCTTGACCGGCGGGCGCGCCGTGCCCTCGAGCTTCGCCTTCGTGTGGTGGTGCGGGATGTACTCATAAAAACCGTGGGCGCTCATCGTGCCACTCCTTGGGGGGCGGGGTCGGGTCCCACTTCGTACGGTCCGGCCCGGCGTCCTCGCCGTCAAGGCCCGCCGGCCGCCGGGTGGTGCGAGCGGGCGCGCGATGTGCCAGACTGGGGCCGGCATGAGGGCCGCGTCGCGCCTGGCGCGCCGCCGCGCCGGAGGTGATCTGGCTGGCCGACACGGCCGAGAGGGCAATGCTGCGCGCCGCCATCCGAGAGCTGTGCGCCTCATTCCCGCCCGCCTACTGGCGCGAGCTGGACCGCGAGCGCGCCTACCCCGAGGCGTTCGTGCGCGCCCTCACGGAGGCCGGGTACCTGGCGGCCCTGATCCCGGAGGCGTATGGCGGCAGCGGCCTCGGCGTGACGGAGGGGTCGATCCTCCTCGAGGAGATCCACCGCTCGGGCGGCAGCGCCGCCGCCTGCCACGCCCAGATGTACACGATGGCCACGATCCTCCGCCACGGCTCGGAGGCGCAGCGCAGGGCCCTCCTGCCCGCGCTCGCCCGGGGGGAGGCGCGCCTGCAGGCGTTCGGCGTGACCGAGCCGTCGTCGGGCTCCGACACCACGCACCTTCGCACGCGCGCCGTGCGGCGCGGTGACCGCTACGTGGTGGCGGGTGAGAAGGTCTTCACCTCGCGCGTAGAGCACTCCGACTACATGCTCCTCCTTGCGCGCACGACGCCGCTCGAGGAGGTCGGGCACGCGACCGATGGCCTGTCGGTGTTCCTCGTCGACTTGCGGCAGGCCCTCGGGCACGGCCTGAGCGCGGCCCCGATCGAGACCATGCTCAACCACGAGACGAGCGCCCTCGCGATCGAGGACCTCGAGCTTCCGGCGGACGCGCTCGTGGGCGAGGAGGGCCGCGGCTTCGCCTACATCCTCGACAGCATGAACGCCGAGCGCATCCTCATCGCCGCGGAGTGCGTGGGCGACGGCGACTGGTTCGTCGAGCGGGCGAGCGCCTACGCCCGCGACCGCGTGGTGTTCGGCCGCCCGATCGGCCAGAACCAGGGCGTGGCCTTTCCCATCGCGCGCGCCTACGCGGCCGTGCGCGCGGCCGACCTCATGCGCTACGAGGCGGCGGCGCGGTTCGACGCCGGCGAGCGCTGCGGCGCCGAGGCGAACATGGCCAAGCTCCTGGCCTCGGAGGCCTCCTGGCAGGCGGCGAACGCGGCTCTCCAGACGTTCGGCGGCTACGGCTTCGCGCGCGAGGCCGACGTCGAGCGGAAGTTCCGCGAGACCCGCCTCTACCAGGTGGCTCCGGTGTCGACCAACCTCGTCCTCGCCTACCTGGCCGAGCACGTGCTCGGCCTGCCGAGGTCGTACTGAGGTGGCCGCGGAGGCTCGCGGCGGAGGGAATGGGATGGGGGCGGCCCCGGCCGGGGCGGTGCGGACGTGGCTCTTCGCGCCCGCCGACCAGCCGGCGCGCTGCCTGAAGGCGCTCGCGTCCGATGCCGACCAGGTGATCTGGGACCTCGAGGACGGCGTGGCGCAGGGCCGCAAGGACGCGGCCCGGGCGGCCCTCGCCGAGCTCCTTCAGGCGCGGGGTGCGACGGCGGTCCGCCGTCACCCCTGGGTGCGGGTCCGCTCGCCCCTGGGCGCGGACGGCAGGGCGGACCTCGCCCTCCTGCGGCAGCTCGGCGCGCTCGAGCGCCTGGTCGTGCCCAAGGCGGACGGGCCATCGCTGCACGCGCTTGGCGCCGCCGTGCGCACGGGCCGGTGGCTCCTCCTGATCGAGAGCGCGCGCGGCCTGTGGGACCTCGCGCGGGGGCGCATGGCCATCCCGCCCGGCGTCGAGGCCCGCCTTGCCTTCGGCGCGCTGGACTACGCCCTCGACCTGGGCATCGACGCCGGCGGCGACGAGCCCGAGCTGCTCCACGCCCGCAGCCAGATCGTCTGGATGAGCCGCGTGCTCGGCCTTGCCTTGCCCATCGACTCGGTCGACCCGGCGATCGGGGGGGCCGAGCGCCTCGCCGAGGCGGCACGGCGGGCGCGGCGCCTCGGCTTCGCGGGCAAGATGGCCATCCACCCCGCCCAGCTTGGGCCGATCGCGGCGGCCTTCGCGCCCGACGAGGCGACGGTCGCCTGGGCGCGGCGGGTTCTGGCGGCGGCCGTAGAGGGCGAGGGGGCGACGCGCGTCGACGACGCCATGGTCGACCGGCCGGTGGTCGAGCGTGCCCGCGCGGTGCTCGCGGCCCTGGGCGAGGGAGCCGGTCCCGCGCCCGCCGCGGCCGTGCACCGCAAAGGTCGCAAGGGGGATGAGCCATGCTGAAGCCAGGCTGGAGCGGCCGCTTCTTCGAGGACTTCGAGGTGGGTGACGTGTACCGCCACCCCGCGGGCCGCACGGTGACGACGGCCGACAACATGTGGTTCAGCCTGGTGACGATGAACCAGGCGCCGGTCCACGTGGACCACCACTACGCGACGAAGACCGAGTTCCGCCGCCCGCTCGTCGACTCGACGCTCACCCTCGCCGTCGTCACCGGCCAGAGCGTGACGGACGTGTCGCACAACGTGTTCGCCAACCTTGGCTGGGACGAGGTCCGCCTGCCGGCCCCGGTGTTCGAGGGCGACACCCTGTACGCCCAGTCGGAGGTGCTCGAGGTGCGCGAGTCGCGCTCGCGGCCGAGCGTCGGCGTCGTGACCGTGCGCACCACGGGCTACAACCAGGACGGCAAGGTGGTGATCACCTTCCGGCGCACGCTCCTGGTCTACAGGCGCGGCTTCGGGCCCGGCGGGCCGCCGGCGCCGGAGGGGTCGTAGGCGCCTGGGCGAACGTCACGCGGGAGGTGCGCGCCGTGGGGGTCGTGTACGCCGCGCTCTCGGCCGTCGGCTGGGGCACGTC
Source organism: Bacillota bacterium (assembly GCA_021817625.1). Next base: position 6,608 of record JAKASY010000080.1, read on the forward strand.
CAACTACGTGGCGGGTCTGGGAACCGAGCGCCTCGACGCTGGCGTGGGGGTCACTCTGTCCCTGTACGCCAGCGCGCTCTGGGCCGCCCTCGTGGCCTTCGCGCTGGCGCCCCGGGCGGCCTGGCACATGGGCTGGCACGCCGCCGCGGCGTTCGGGGCGATCGGTCTCCTGAACTTCCCGCTCGCGCGCGCCCTCCTGTTCGCCGCCATCCGCGATCTCGGCCCATCGCGTGCCATGGCCCTGCGGGGCGCGGGCCCGGTGTTCGCCGTCGCGCTGTCGGCGGCGCTCGGCCAGGGCCTGCCATCCGCGGGCGTGATCGGCGGCATCGCGGTCATGGTGCTTGGCGCGGTGCTTCTCAGCCTGGAGCAGGCGCGAACCGCGGCGCGCGCCGCCGCCCCGGCCCGCGGCCTCGTGCTGGGCGCCCTCGCGGCGGCCGGGTTTGGCGCCGTGCCGGTGCTCGTGCGTGCCTTCCTGCCCACCGTGGGAAGCCCCCTCGTGGGCGTCGTCGTGGCCCTCGTGACGGGCGCCGTGCTCCAGACGGGGGTGCTCGCCTTGCGGCGCCGCGCGCGCCTGCCCAGGTCGGGCACGGAGCTTGCCGCCGCGGCCACCTACGCGCTGTCCGGCGGCCTGAGCGGCAGCGCCAACACGACGAACTACCTGGCGGTGGCGCTCATCGGCGCGCCGGAGACCGCGGCGCTGGTGTCGGCGGCGCCGCTCGTCACGCTCATCACGAGCCGCGTCGTGCGCCGCCACAAGGAGCGCCTTACGGGCGCGCTGTGGGGCGCGGGCGCCCTCGTCGTGGCTGGGGGCGTCGTCGTCTCGCTCGCGAGCCTGCGCTGAGGGCGCGCTCGCTCAGTCGGCGTACAGGCTGACGGAGCTGCGGATGGCGGGCCAGTAGATCG